>JAXHTF010000026.1 GCA_034211275.1 Acidobacteriota bacterium | reverse complement strand
CCTCGCGGGGCTTTGAGGACCGCCGCTTTGAGGACCGCCGCGATGGGTTTGAACCCCTCGCGGGGCGGGGTCGCGCGCGCTGCGGTGTTACCCAGATCAGCTCGTCGTCGTGGTGGCTTCGGGCCGCTCCCGAAACCAGCGAAAGAGCTCCGCCCCGGCGACGATGCCGACGATGAGGGACGCAGAGGCCAGCAGGTCGAACCAGAGAGGCCCGGGAAGGCGGTGGGTGAGGACCAGGGTGGTGGTCTCGACCACCACCAGGGCGCTCATGATCAAGCCATGAGCCCGGTAAGCGCGGCCGGCCAGGAAGGCCACCAGGAATCCGCCGGCGACGGCGGAGAGGAAGGTGAGGAGACCGGCGCCGAAGAGCTCGGCGGGAGCCGATTCCTGGAGACTGACACCCCCGAAGAGTCCCTCCTGTGCCAGCGTGATGAGAATCACCATGACCGCGTAGGCGGCGACGACGGCGAGGAAGCTGCGGGCGATCTTCAGCATGGAGACTCCTTCCAGGCCCTGGGGTTGGGTGGCTTCTCTTTAGTTACGGTGGTGAACGCAAGATCTTAACGGTTTGTGTGGATCGCGGCCTCCACTTGACCCACAACGGGCAGCCTGTTCATACTGCATTTATGACCGTAGAGAACATCTCGCTCTGCCCGAAAGCCTTCGAGAAGCTTCAGAAGGCCCGTCGGTATCCTGGAGAGTCCCTCAGCGAGGTCGTACTCCGGGCTCGCTGGCCAGAAGACACTGGATCCGCAGAGGATCTTCCGGCCTGGTATGAGGAGAACGGACCCCCATTGGGCGAAGAGGGAATCCGAGATGTCGAAGCCCTCAAGCGGGCTGATCGGCCTCCGCGAGACAAATGGCAGGAGTGACCGTCAAGTACACCTACCGCCCCGCCTCCTCACCCCCAGCCCCCTCCCCGGAAGCCTTCTTCTCCATCCGCGGCTTCAGGTCGTAGACGTAGAGGTTCTCCTGCTCCCGCAGGTAGAGCCGGCCGTCGGCGATGACGGGGTGAGACCAGCTTTCGCGCTGAACGTTGGGGATCTCGAAGGAGCCCTTCTCGCGGTAGGCCTCGGGGGTGGCTTCCACCAGCAGCATCAGGCCGTTTTGGTAGCGCAGGTAGAGGTGGCCGTCGGCGTAGGCGATAGCGGCGGAGGAGCGGCCGTCGTTGCGCAGGGGTCCCCAGACGAGCTGACCCTTGTCCTTGTCGAGGGCGATGGGTAGGCCCTTGTTGTGGCCGGTGCCGGTGTAGATGGTGCCGTCGTCGAGGATCATGCCGCCGTGGTGGTTCTGGAACATCTCGGCGGGGAGGAAGTAGACCTCTTCGGCGTCGACGCCGGTCTCGGTCTTGACCAGCTTCAAGAGAGCGGCGCCGGTGCCGTAGCCGGTGGAGGCGAAGACGGTGTCGCCGTCGATGAGGGGGGTGGCGATGTTGGCGATCTCGTTGGCCACCGGGGTGTAGGCCCACAGGAAGCGGCCGGTGTCGGTGGCGACGCCGATGACGCCCTGGCCCACCAGCTGCACATATTGGCGCACGCCGGCGCCCTCGGAGATCACCACCGAGGAGTAGGCGGCGCCGGGGACGCCGGGGCCTTCGAGCTCGGGGAGCTGAGCGCGCCAGATCTCCTCGCCGGTCTTTTTGTTCAGCGCCACCATCACCGCGTCGGCGGCGCCGGGGGTGACGATGAGACGATCACCGTCCACCAGTGGGGATTCCACCCACTTCCAGTCGTAGGTGCCCTGGGCCTTCATCAGCTGGCCGCCGAAGTCCTTGACCAGATTCTTCTTCCACAGCACCTTGCCGTCGGCGACCGAGAGACTCACCAAGTCGCCTTCGGTGCCCAGGGCGTAGAGGGTGTCGCCGTCGATGGTGGGGGTGCTGCGGGGGCCGGGAAAACGGTCGTCCCAGGCCGCTCCCAGGTGGGTCTTCCACAGGATCTCGCCGCTGGCGGCGTCGATGGCGAAGACGTGCTGGCCGTTTTCCAGGTCGCCGAGGGTGAAGATCTTGCCATCGCTGACGGAGACGCTCGAGTAGCCCGCTCCCAAGCCCGTGGCGGTGAGCAGCAGCGGCGGGCCTCCCTCCGGCCAGCTGGTCAGCAGGCCCTGGTCCGGGGCCTTGCCGTCACGATCGGGGCCGCGCCATTGCGGCCATTGGGCGGCGGCGTCGAGGGCGGGAGCGGCGGTGAGGAGGAGCAGGGCGGCGAGGCCCACGAGGCCGGTGAGGGAAGAGCGGGGGCGGAGCATCTGCAGGTCTCCTTTCGCGAGGGTCAGAGCGGGCGATGATGTCGAATCTACCGGTGCCGCATCGAAGAATCAGAAGTAGGACAGACGCCTCATTCTACGGCATGGGTAGATGGAGGTTGCGGATCAGTGCACGGTGAAGGGGCCGGTGAAGCCGAAGGGGGCGATGGTGGCTCGGAAAGTGCCGCCGGAGAGACGGAGCATCTCGTAGCTGCCGTGCATGGCGCCGAAGGGGGTGCGCAGGGGGCAGCCGGAGGTGTAGGAGAAGCTCTCCCCGGGAGCCAGGATGGGGTGCTCGCCGACGACTCCGGAGCCGTCCACCTCCTCTTCCGAGCCGTCACCGCTGACCACCGTCCAATAGCGGTGCAGGAGCTTGACGGTGTCCTCCCCGGTGTTGGTGATGGTCACCGAGTAGAGAAAGAACCACAGACCCTGCTGGGGCCGGGAGCGCTGAGGATCGTAGCTCGCTTCCACCCGCACGTGCACGCCGTGGGTGGTGGCTTCGGAAACGGGGGGTGTGTCGATGTTGGTCATGGAGGTCGTAGGATCGTTCATCCGGCCCGGAAAGGCAAAGAGTCGTGCCAGGAGCCAATGCTATTTTAGAAGCATTCTGCAATCTTCGAGAGAGAGCGAAGACAGTCGCGGTGGAACCGCGGGGGAGGACGACGATGAAGAGCCGCTGGCCGCTGGCCTTCTTGGCCCTGGGATTCGCCTTGCTCGGGAGCGCCTGCGCTCACCGCATCGGCCCGGAGCTGGCTCCGGGCTATGGAGGGCAGGCCTTCGATTTCTCGGCGCCCCCCTGCTCGCCATCGCCCCGGTGCTCATCGTCGCCGGAGCCTGAGCCCCCGGAGTGCTCGGGGGGAGCGTCTCGGAGGGCCGGGGTGCCGGTGGACCTGCAAGTGGACCTGCAATATCTGGGCACCGCGGGTCTGTATCTCGAATGGCAGGGGCATGGGGTGCTCTTCGGGCCGTTCTTCTCCCGGCCATCGCCGCTGCGGGTGGCTTTGGGCAAGATGCGGCCGGACCCTGGGGCGGTGAAGCGAGGGTTGGCGGAGGTGCCGATGGAGAAGGTGGGGGCCATCTTGGTGGGGCATGCTCACTACGATCATCTGTTGGACATTCCGCTGGTGGCCGAGGAGCACGCGCCGGGAGCGCAGATCTACGCCAGCGGGACGGCCCGCAAGCTACTGTTCCCCTATTCCACCGTCTACCGGCGCACCGTAGCGCTGGATCGCCGTCTGGGCACCTGGGTCCGCTTGCGGGACGCCAAGGGCCGGGCGCTGCCGGTGCGGGTGATGCCCTTGGCCACCACCCACGCGCCCCAATCGCGCTTTTTCCGCTGGGCCGAGGGCGAGGCCCGGGCGCCTCTCCATCGGCCTTGGGAGGAGCTGCGGCATTGGAAGCTGCGGCAGGGGCAGCCGTTGGCGTTCTTGGTGGAGCTGCTGGAGGGTGAGAGCGAGGAGGTGCGCTTCCGTCTCTATTACCAGGACTCCGCCAGTCACCAGGGCACCGGCTTGCCGCCGAAGGTTCCGGGGGTCGGAGGTGTTGATCTGGCGGTGCTGTGCATCGCCTCCCATCACCTGGCCCGGGGCTTTCCGGAGTATCTCCTCGAGGAGCTCGAGCCCCGCCACGTTCTGGTGGCGCACCAGGAGGACTTCTCCCGCTCGGCGGCGAAGCCCACGCGCTTCGTGCCGCTGCTGACCCGGCGGCGGGCGGAGAGCTTCCTGCGGCAGGTGTCGGAAGCGGAGCCGCCGGCCGCCGGCTGGCAAGGGCCGGAAGGTTCGGTCTGCGGTCCGTCTAACGAGACATATTCCATGGCCCTGCCGGGGGGGTGGCTGCGGTTTCGAGGGCACGGGGCGGAGGTTGCGGAGGGGCCGGCAGGACGAGATCAGACTGGAGAGGAGGAGCCCTGATGGGGACGATGTGGACAGCCGGGATGCTGACGAGGACCCACCGAGGGGAAGGACTTCCCGCGGGCTCCGGACGACATCGGCTTCGGCGACGAGAGGACCGGCCATGGCCGATGCGGGGCGCCGCTTTGCCGGCCCTGCTGGTGGCTTGGGCGGTGGTCGCCCTGAGCTCGTTGCTGGCGCCGCCGGCCTCTGCGGGAGTGGTGTTCCGGGGCCTTGCCTGCGAGGAGCAGATCCCCCAGGCGATCACCGTCGCCGTGCCTTTCCGGGTGGCGCAGCGGGCGGTGGACGGCCCTGCCCTGGTGGAACAGGTGTCGGCGGCTTTCCGCATCGGTGAAGGGGAGGAGAACGTCGCCATGCAGCAGCTTCTGGGGGTGCGCCGGCCGCGGTTGCCCGGGGAGTCTCAGGATCCTTGCGCCGGACGGCGGCGGTTGCAGGTGAACCTCGCCCTGGGTAGCGACTATCAGGTGCTCGATTGGCTCAGCCAATCCCAGGTGGACGCAGGGATTTTGCCGTGGATGGGACGCTATTTGCTGCAGCGGGATGAGGTGGAGCTGCTGCCGGTGCGGCCCGAGGAATTGGTGGAGGGGGCTCCGGAAGAGCTCTGGCGCCGTCCGGTCCGGCCGCTGCTGGCGGTGCGCCGGTGGGACGGCACCGCCTGGCGGGTGGAGGCAGATCCTCAGATGTGGCTCGACGGCTACCGCGAGGTGCTGTGGTGCCGGGCTCTGAAGGCGGCGGGAGGAGGGGATGGGCGGGCCTCGTCGGCGGAAGGACCGGAGGAGAAAGAAGCCGAGAGCCCGCTGCAGGCGGCCTTGAAGAGGGAGCGATCTCGCTGCGAGCTAGCCGCGGAAGGCACCACCGACTACCGGTTGGTGATGCCCTCGCACTTTTCCTCCGGTGGCTTCGTAGCACCGCTGGCCTCCACCGGCCGATGGCTCGAGGAGCATTGGGAGGCCCTGGGATGGGACGCCGCCGACGAGAGCGCTGACAGGGATCCGGCGGTGCCGAGAGCCGCGGTGGACGCCGCGGTATGGCGAGGGTTCTTCCACGACCTGCGGCTGTCCCTGGATCACGAGCCCCTGGAGCGGCTGGCCGATAGCGGCGGGAATCTCGACCCTCTGGACTTCGAGCTTCCGGAGGATCGGCAGCGGGTGGAGCTTCTGTTCAGCGACGGCGCCGATGGAGCCGCGGACCCGGTGGCGGAGAGGGACCCCATCGGAGGCTCCATCGTTGAGCCTGCACCGCGAGTGGAGAGCTTGGCCTCGGATCGCCTGGTCGTGCGCCGACGAATCGGAGGGGCGCTGTCGCCGCAGGCAGGCGGCGGTGGAGATGCGGGGGCGGGGTCGGCCTGGTGGCTGGGCACCGACGATGCGCTGCGGCCGGTGAGGGTGCCCCCGGGGCTGCCTCTACCGGCGCTAGAAGGGCGAGCGCGACGATCCGGGGGAGAGGCCCGCAAGGACGCAGTGCCCGCCTTTGTGGCGGCGTTCCTGGAACCGGTGGCATTCTTCGGCGTGCGTACCTTCGACTTCACCGCCGACGAGGCGCTCCGCCTGACCCGAACCCACAGCAGCGGCGAGGCGGACGACGAGCTGTCCTTGGTCTTGCCCGGAGGCGGAGTCAAGGCGGCGTACCAATCGGTGCTGCTGGATACTTTCTATGGTGAGAAGGCCTTGATCAACCGCTGGGCCGGCGAGGTCCGGGAAGGGCGGGCTCAGGCGGTACAGACGGGAGCCGAGACCGGGGACTCGCTGGTGGTGGATCACGTGGTGGGGACCAGCGGCGGCTCCCTCATCGGCTTTTTTGTCGCGCGCCTGGGGGAAGGGGGGCCGTTCAACCTCGCGGAGGTCTTGTGGCGGGATTCGACGGGAGAGCCTCTGACCAGCGCCGCCATCTTCGGTTCTACAGATCTGCTGCGCTGGCTCAGCCTGGTGGTGATTTTCCTCTGCCTGTGCGCGCTACTGGCAGTGCGTCGCAGGCCCCTCCGGGAGGCCGCCGGGAAGGCCGCCGTTCGCGATCCGGAGCAGGAGGCGGAAGGGCTGCAGGAGCCGGTGGACCTGTTTCCGGCGGCGCGCTGGCGGATGCAGGCGATCCTGCTACCCATTCTCCTGCTGGCTCCACTGCTGACTTCCTGGCTCTCCGGCGAGCGAGCTCGCGAGCACGTGCCGGTGATGGAGGGGCTGCTCTACGCGGTGTTGGTGTGGATGGCCATGCTGGCGGATCAATGCCTGGTGATGCACTCCACCGCGTCGTCGCCTTCGAAGGGCTACCAGCCGAAGCCATGGATCTCCTGGTGGGCATTGATCACTCTCGGTGCCGGTCTGGTGTTAGTGCCGTTGGTGCTGCGGGGCTGGGCCTTGATGGGGGATTTGCTGGAGCGGGGCGAGTCGTGGATTGGGGAGTATTTCAGCTTCGGAGAAGCGCCCTTCGGTCTCGCCTACGCGCTCACCGTTCTTCTGGTGGGGCTGCTGGCTTCGGTGGCGACCCACTGGCGTTTGCAGGTGGCCTCCGCCGGCGCCGCGAATTTCCCCAGTCTCGGGAAGGCGGTGGTGTGGTTTGGTCTGTGCGCCCTGATGGTGCCGTTGGTGCTGCTGGGGGTTCCACCGCTGCGGATCTTCGTCAAGGCGCCACCGGTCTTCCTCGCCGGGCTGGCACTAGTGGTGGTTTTTCTCGCGGTCTATCTCTATCTGGCTCGGGGCCGGGGAGGCGCTCAGCGGCGCGCCGTCACCTTCTTTTCCGCCATGCTGGTGAGTTGTGCTTTCGTCTTGTTGCTCACGGCACCGGGGGAGGAGCATGGAGCGGTCTTCATCGACGGCAGGCTCGGGGAGATCTTCTTCCTGCCTTCGGGACTGGGCATCTTCCCCGGTTCCATGGTCTTCATGGTCGGGGCGCTGATCTTGGGGCTGGGGTTGATGCTCTGGCTCCACGGTTCCCACGCCTCCTATCGGCTCCAGGGCATCGACGATTTCCTGGTGGCACTCTTCGTGGTGCTCTTCCACGGGCTCGTGGTCTATCTGGTGGTCGTTGCCCTGTCGCAGATTCCGCAGCTTCAGCTCTCCCTCCTCGAGCTCACCGGCCGCTTCTGGCTGGTGCTGCTGGCGGCGGCGCTGGTGCTCGGGTGGGCGCTGCTGGAGGCCGCTCGGCGGCAGCATCCCCGGGGATGGTTCCCGGACATCCTGCGCCGAGGGGTGGGGTATCTCAATCAGCGCCATCCCAACGGCACCATCCTGTCCTGGCGGTTCTTGCGCTTGGCGGCCATGGCGGTGCTCTTCCTCGGTTGGTGGAATCTGGTGGTGGCACCGGCGCTCTACGGCAATCAGGCAGCATTGGACTTCCTCCGCGGAGCTCGGAGCAACTTCGAGCAGGAGTATCGGAAGTCCCTTTCCGACCACGGGTCGGCTCCTCGGGAGCCCCGCTTTACCGCTCTTTTCGTCACCCCGGCGAATGAATTGGAGACCGATGGCACGCGGTTCTTCGCCTTCGCGCCGGCGCCGGAGCTGTGTCCATCGGTTGGGGAGGAGGTCTCCAGCGGCGGCACTTGGCAGAGTTATTGGGAGGCCGAGGCGGAGGCGCTGCCGTGGAAGCAAACCGCAAGCCCCGGGGACGGGCAGGGGTGCGAGGCTTTGAGCGGTGCGGAGAAGGAGTTTCTCACCGACGTCATCTTCGCCTCCGGTTCCCCCTTCCCCGTGTTTTCCGCCCACCGGGTCCAGCTGCCCCGGGGCCAGGACGAAATGTTCTTGGTGGACGGCGGCTATTCCAACAATGTGCCGGTGGAAGCGGCGCGCAGGCTCGATGCCGATCGGGTGTTGATCCTGCGCTCCAGTCATCCCCTGGGGCACTTCCGGCGGCCCGGCTGGTTCGGCGACCTGGTGAGCTGGGTGGCAGAGGTACCGGGGCCGCTGGTGCAGAATATCGGCCGCCTCCCGGCCTTCCTCTTCGAACGATCCCAGCAGACCGACCGGCGCTCGAGCCGAGAGCTGCTGGTGATCTCCATGGCCCCGCGGCGGGAACACACCGGTTGGCCGAGCCTGGTGGATTTCCGCACGCCGGTGGTGAAGCGGTTGAAGTGCCTGGCGCGGCAGGACCTGGGCTTCAGAGTCACGGAGGAGTGCCGCCCATACCTCGCCGCCGGTGAGGCGCCGGGGGCGAGGCGCATCGCTTTGGTGGAGAGTTGGGGGCGTCCGGAAGTCCAACTCAGTGAGACGGTGCCGGAACGGCAGCTGTCCTTCTCCCGCGAGTGATCTCCGGTCCGCGGAGAGCGCTGTGGAGGGGGCTCGGATCCTTGGCGAGGGCTATGAGTCGGCGATTCCGGAGTCCCGCAGCCAGCTCTCCACATCGGCGTAGACGCGCTGCCGGCCGCTCTCGTTGAGCACCTCGTGGAAAAACTGGGGGTACACCCGCAGGGTCTTGGCCTCGCTGCCCAGGCGCTCGAAGACCTGTCGGCCCTGCTGCGGGTCGGCGACGGCGTCGCTGGCGCCGAGGAGGAAGAGCGCCGGGATCCGGATCTCGCCGGCGCGCTCGTAGACTTCCTGCTGGGCGTCGCGCACCTCCAGGAACCACTTGGGATTGAAGCTCTGAAAGATCAGCGGGTCCTGGCGGTACCGGCGCTGCTGTTCTTCGTCGTGGGTCAGCATCTCCGGATCGAGGACCCCGGCGAGGTTGAGGGTGGGGGCGACCTTGGCGGCGAGATGGCCGAGGGCGACCTTGAGCTTGGGAACCTCCACCGCCGGTGCCAGGAACGGGCTGCTCACCACCAGCCGGTCGAAGCGGCCGGGGCGGTGGAGAACGTACTCGAGGGCGATGAGGCCGCCGAGGCTGTGGCCGAAGAGCAGCGACGGTACATCCCTAGACCAGCCGGTCTTCTCCAGAACCAGATCCAGGTCGTGGCGGTAGTGCTCGAAGTCGGCGACATGTCCCCGGCTGCCCTGGGATCTGCCATGGCCCCGCAGATCGAGGAGCAGGCAGCTGAAGCCCATGCGGTGGAGCAGCGCCACGAGCTCGCCGTAGCGGCCGTGGTGCTCGGCGTAGCCGTGGACGATGAGGGCCTGGCCCTGTGCCCCGACGCCTCGTCCGCCGGCGGGGAGGGAGGAGACCAGGAGGTCGAGGCCGTCTTCGGTTCGCAGGACGGAGGTGACGGCGCCGTCGATGTCGGGATCGGGGCCGGCGATGGGCACGCCGGGTTGCCGAGGCGGGGAAGCGGAGGAGCCAGGGGGCTCGGCCATGGGCGGATCTCCCGAGAGTTGGGGGGGATGGCGTTGCCGAAGAGCGTATTGCGGCGCTTCCTCGCGGTCAAATCGCCAGGCTCGTTGCCCGCGACCAACAAGTGGGTCCCCCCTGTTGAAGAAGATCGACCAACAAGTGGGTCCCCCCTGTTGAAAGCCTTGAGAACAATAGCTTTATCGGGGCCATGTGCGACCGCCCCTCGCGCCGTGGGGCGGGAGGGGCGGAAGAGAGTCGGGGATGCCGGGTCGGCTTAGCAGCCTGTGGTGAAAATCGAGCCGCGCTGCGAGCGGCCCTTTTCCGCCGAATCTTCGTTCGAAAACCTCGCCGATACCCGCATCGCCTGCGGTTTTCCGGCCTTGATTCGACGAGAAATTGCTCGCCCTCGCTGGCGTCTGACTTTCACCACAGGCTGTTAGAGGCTGCGCTTCTTGCCGCGGAGGCCACGGCGGCTGCCTTTATTCTTGCCGCCCTTGGGAGGGCCGTCGAAGCCGGAGAAGTCGCCGGGAGAGTCGTCGAAGGAGCGTGGGCCGCCCCGGCCGCGGGGGCCCCCTGGGCCAGGCCCACCGGGGCGGGGGCCGCCAGGGCCGGGACCTCGGCCGCGCCGTTCCTCGGCGGCGTTGATGCGCAGCTCCCGGCCGCCGAGCTCCTTGCCGTTGAGCTGCTCGATGGCCGCTTCGGCGTCCTCCGGAGAACCCATCTCGGCGAAGGCGAAGCCGCGGGGGCGTCCGGTGGCGCGGTCGTTGGGGAGGTAGAGGTCCGCGACTTCACCGACGGTCTCCAGCAGCTCGGTGAGCTCGCGGCTGGTGGTGGAGTAGTTGAGGTTTCCGATGAAGATCCTGGTGCTGATGGCTCGACTCCTTAGGTCCAGCGTCTGAAGGGGCTGCTTGATGCAGCAGTTTCCTGGCCCGCAGGGAGCTTCCAAGGGCTGCGGTGCGGGCGAAGGATTCGAATGGCGAACGATGCGCAGGGAGAAACTACCAGCTGATCTCCGGCTTTCCAAGCGCTTTCTCGACCTGTTGCAGCAGCGTCCCAGGGTGGCGCCGAGGGAGATCCTTGGCGGAACATGAAAAAACCCCGACCGCGCCGCCAGGGCGAGGTCGGGGTTCGAAGGGTTGGGGATGAGCTCACCGGCGCCGGGCCGGTGAGCTACCGAGCATCCGAGCTCAGGGCTCGGGCTCGCCCATGCTGGAGCTCCACGACGAGGTATTGCCGAGCTCGAAGCCGTCGGTGAAGAGCGGCACGCTGGCGGCACAGGCGTTGGTGAAGCTGAGATCGATGTCGTCGATCCACCAGCCGGTAGCGGACACCGAGCTGTCGCAGGCCATGCGCCAGCGCAGCAGGATGGTGTTGCCGGCGAAGTCGCTCATATCCACCTGCACCTGCTGCCAGGGACCGAGGCTGCCTTCCCAGGCTTCGCGGCCGCCGATGGGGCTGCTGAAGCTGGTGCTGATCACGCCGGTGTAGCCGTTGAGCAGGAAGCGGTTGGCGTTGGCCGGCACGGAGCCGCCGTCGCCATCCAGGATGTCGAACCACGAGGTGCCGGAATCGGTGCTGTATTCGAGCACGCCGCCGTCGTAGGTAGCCTCCGTCGCCACCTGCTGCCAGAAGCTCAGCATCGCCGGCGTGCCGCCGGGGATGACGATGGGCGCGGTGGTGACCAAGTACTGGTCCTTGACCACTGCCTCGTCCGAGACGAAGTAGCTGTGGGTCGGCGAGTTGGAGTTGGTGTCCACCAGGGTCCACGGGCTGGTGCCGCTGTCGGCACCGCCCGCTGCCAGGCTCCAATTACCGGTTCCACTCTCCAAATCGTCGGTGAGGAAGGAGTCGATGGTACCGGTGGGAACCGCCGAGCCGCGGGTTTCGTTGGCGTCCTCGTTGCCGCTGGCGCACTGGCCGGAACCGTTGCCGGAGTCATCCTCGGCGCGCACCACGTAGTGGTACTCGGTGCCGTTGGAGACCTCGGCGTCGGCGTAGGAAGTGCCGGAGAGGCAGCTGGCCTCGAGGTTCGCCGGGCCCGGAGTGAACTCCGGAACGGTGGAGCGGTAGACGTTGTAGACCACGTCGGTGCCGCAATGACCGGTGGCGGCGCCCCAGGCCACCTGCACGCCGCAGGTGGGGGTGCCGTTGTTGGTCACCGAGGTCAGGCCGTCGAAGGTCGGCGGCCGGGTGCACACGCCGGTGGCGGTGTCGTCGTCACAGTTGGTGGCCGCCGACTCGCAGTCGCCGGTGATGTCCACGGTGGTGACGGTGTAGGAGTAGGTGGTGCCTCCGGACACGGTGAGGTCCGAGTAGGTCGTACCGCTGATGCCGCTGGCGATGAGCACCGGATCGGTCTGGGGGCAGCCGTCGAAGGAGCGGTAGACGTTGTAGGTCACGTCCGACGTCGGGCTGGCGGTCCAGGAGAGGTCGATCTGGTTGTCGCCGTTGGTGGTGGCGGTGAGGGCGCTCGCGGGTTCCGGCACCGTGCACTGGCATTCCAGCGGGGTGTCGAAGCCGTTGGTGGCAGTGGTGCTGCCGGGCCCCGGGGTGCTGGCGTCGGTGCCCAGGCCGTAGGCGGCGAAGGCATCCCACACGATGCACAGGTCATCGCCTCCATAGTTGTCCATGACGGCCTGGATGATGCCGTCGCGGACGTCGATGAAGGTCGGCGAGCAGGCGGTGTTCTTCAGGCCCTCGTTGACGTAGAGCATCATGCGCTGGTTGCCGGCGCCGCCGGCGGCGTCGTAGAAGTCGGCGCTGAAGCCGTACTCGTCCACCAGCGCCCAATAGACCTCCCAGGCGGCCTGGGCCCAGACGGCGCCGACGCCGTGGGGAATGGACATGCCGGCGATGCTCTCGTAGGTCCAAGTGTTCACTCCCGGATCGGTGGAGTAGGGCTGGGGCCGGATGCCTGGGCCGTTGGCGGGCTGGCCGAAGAGGTAGGTACCGATGCCGCGGGCGTCGGTGCCGGCGTCGCCGACCTCGGCGGTGTAGGCTAGGCTCCACCAGTCGGAGAGACCTTCGCCGGGCTGCTGAGAGTTGCTCAGGCAGCCGGTGGTGCCGGGGCCGCCGACCAGACGGTTGCTGATGCCGTGACCGTACTCGTGGACGATGACGCCGTTGTCGAAGTCACCGTCGGCGGCGGGGCTGGTGTTGTTGCAGATGTACATGCGCATCCGCGGCCGCGAGCCGTCCGGCGGGGTGCCGAAGTTGGCGTTGCAGGTGCCGAGGCCGGATTGGGCCAGGGCCTGAACGTAGTCGGAGCCGCTGCCGCCGTTGCCGTAATTGTTCTGCTGGAAGTTGCCCGCCTCTTCGTCGAAGCCGTATTGGTACTGCACATCGTGGATGATGTTGTTCCAGTAGAAGAGGTTGGTCACCGCCGCCGGGCGGTAGGTGCTGGGGGCCATGGTCAGGTCCAGCGGGAAGTCGCAGTCGATGCCGCCCATGGTGTCGTCGCAGTCGGGCTCGCTGGCCGCCGGCGGCGGGGAGTCGTTGCCGTCGGAGTCTTCCCAAGCGTGGACGTTGTTGCCCTGATGGGTGGTGAACTCATCGCCGGCCATGCCGTCGGTGTCATGCCAGCCGAAGGGCGAGGCGGTGAGGTCGAAGGGGTCGGTGAGGGTCACCCGGGCGTCCATGGGCGGTGCCGGAGTGGTGTGGTTGGGGCTTTCCACCGGCAGCGGGTAGACGTTGTAGTCGGCTTCCGCCACCCAGTCGATGCGGGTCCACACTTTGTTGGTGGCGGCGTCGACGGTGAAGTCGAAGATGTGGTCCCCGGAGGGCAGCCAAAGCTGGAAGTTCCACACCAGACGGGCCTGGCCGGCGCCCACCGCCAGCCACATGAGACGGGCCTCGACGGGCTCGGTGGAGATTCCCTGGGGATCCACCGCGGTGCGCTGGTCGACGCCCTGGGGGGCACCGAGAAGAGCCGGCGGCGAGGTCACCTCGAGGCCGGCATGGCGCGCACCGGCGGCCACCGCGGCGGCGGCACCGACGCTGGGCTGGGAGCTGTTGACGGCACCGCTGAGGTTGGGGAGGAAGGCGTTGTTGACGCTCAGAATGCGGCCGTCGCGATTGATGTTGACGTGCAGCTGACCGTTGTACAGCGGCAGGCCCTGATGCTGCTGGCGCAGATAGACGTGGGTGGCGCCGCTGACCCGGGAGAAGACCCGGTCGGTGATCTCGTAGTTCTGCAGATCCTCCTGGGTCAAGCCCAGCAGGTCGGCGTGGTCTCGGGCGTAGCTGATGGCTCGCAGCTCGGCGTCGGCCTCGGCGGACGGGCCGGTGAGGTATTGGGTCGGGTGAGCCAGTTTGCGGGTGACGCCGGTGGTGCGGTCGAAGGTCACCGCCAGCTCCGGCTTCTCGGCTCGCAGAGCCTCGACGGCGGCGAGCTGGCGGGCCGACGGTTGGACGGCGTCGCCGGAGCCGAGCTCGAGGCGGGCGTCGAAGTGACGTCCCAGCTTGCTCTTCACAGGCTCGGCGGCGTCGGCGGCGGGGCCCAGTGTGAGGACGAGCCCGACGACGAGTCCGATGATGAGGCTGAAGGCCAATGCCGGCGCGCACTGGCGCTGGACAGTGGCTAGAAAGCGACTACGAGTCTGATAGCGAAACATCCTCTCGACCACGGTTCTCCTCCTCGGGCGGTGGGATGAAGGCAGCAATGCCGGAACGGGATTGAACGGTGATGCTATCGCAAAACCGCGCCCCAGAGGCAAGTGGTTGCTTTTGGGGCGGGTCCTGGCCGGATTTCGCTCAGGCGTCGGCACTGCTGCCACCGCAGGGAGGCCGGGGTCAGGAGGGAGTTTCGGTGGTGGGCTCCGGAGCGGTGTCGAAGCGGGGGGCCAGCTCGCGGTATTTGCGATCCAGCAGGTCCCAGACGGCTTCGAGCTTCTCCAGCCGTTCGTCCAGAAGCTCGGTCCAATGCTCGTGGCGCTCGGTCTCCAGCCGCAGGCCGCTGGCGCGGAAATCGAGGGCGTCGAGGCGCAGGTCGATCTCGCCGGTGGTGAGCTTGGCGGAGAGGATCTCGGCGCCGCGGTCGAGGTAGCGCAGCAGGTCCCCCAGGATCGCGCCGCTGAGGGTCACCTTGGCGTCGTGGGTCTGCAGCTTGACGCTGCCGGCGGCGGGCTCGAAGAAGAGCTCCCGGTCGCCTACCAGCGCTTTGAGGAAGCGGCAGCCGAGCACGCTCTGCCCCTCTTCCTTGGCTTCCACCACCGTGCTCTCGAGCTCGAAGGCGCGATCCTCCTCGCCGGTGTTCCAGGGGGCGAGGGGAGCGGCGGTGATGCCGATGCGCTGGAGCAGCACGAGCACGGTGCCCAGGCGCGAGCGGGCGGTGGTGGCGATGTACAGGCGGTCACCGTCGACGCAGCCTTCCACGATGCGCGAACGGGGCGCCGAGCGGACGATCAGCTCCTCCTCCGCCAGGGCTTTGAGCTGACGCCGCTTGCGCGAGCCCACGAAGGGGTTGCCGGTGGCCTCGGTCTCGGCCTGGATCAAGGACCGTAGCCGTTCCTTGACCGCCGTCGAGTCGGCGCGGAGGGTGTCGATGCGCACCCGGAAGGCGAAGCGGCTATGCCCCACCTGGTACGGAGCATCGGGCTCCATGGGGACGAAGCCGATGCTCTCCCGGACTTCGGAGCCGGGAGCGATCTCGGTGAAGCGGGCGCTGTCGAAATCCGGTTCCTCGGGACGGCTGAGCACGCGGAATCGGCTGATGCTGGCGGATCCGGAAAGCAAGGCCATAGACGGTCATTCCCCTCTGAATTGGGCTTTGGGATGGGCGGAAGCCGAAGGATCGGAGACTTCGGGGCTGCCGCCGGCGGGCGGAGCGCGATCTTAGCAGGGCGCGACGGATGTCGGGAGCTTCCCGTGCTGACCAGAAAGAGACTGGCACCGGAGACCATCCGGCAGTACAGACGGAGGAGCCCGCTGGATAGCTTTTTCTGTGCCACCGACGCGCTCCTTCAGGTTCGATCCGACGGGCAGGGAGATGGCCGAGCAGTGTGCGCCGGGCGAGACGAGACCCTGGTGAACATGTCGAGGAAGTCCGCTAACCGATAGGATAGAATCATCGAAGTATGGGAAAACAAAATTGCCCGGGGTTTCGGCGTCAATGAATAGCTTCAGCTTGACCCTGGAGATCCTGGTGGCCATGGTCACCTTGGTGGTAGCGGTCTTTGCGACCCACGTGGGTCGCCGCGAAGGGCTCGGTGAGGAGCGTGGCTGGCGCCTCATTTTGGGCGGTTTCTGGCTGCTCTTTCTGGGCACGGCGGTGGACGTCACCGATCATTTCCAGCAGCTGAGTCCGCTGATCGTTCTGGGGCCGACTCCTCAGCAGGCGGTGCTGGAAAAGCTGGTGGGCTTCCTCGGTGGCTTCAGCCTGATGGCGGTGGGACTCTACCGCTGGCTGCCCAATATCGCCGCCCGGCGCCGCGCCGAACAAAGCGCCCGTCGCAGTCAGGGAGAGCTGGAGGCGCGGGTCACGGAGCGCACCGCCGAGCTCACTGCCAAGACCCGCGAGCTGGAGCGGGAGATCCGGGAGCGCAAGCGCGCCGAGGCGGATCTGATGGTGGTCAAGGAGGCGGCGGAGGAGGCCAGCCGAACCAAGAGCCGCTTCCTGGCGAATATGAGCCACGAGCTGCGCAGCCCGCTGAACTCGGTCATCGGCTTCGCCAACATCCTGGCCAAGAATCCGGATCAGCGGCTCACCGACAAAGAGCTGCGCTACCTGGACCGCATCCGCGCCAACGGCGAGCATCTGTTGGCTCTCATCGACGATGTGCTGGTGTTGGCCAAGACCGAGTCCGGCCGTCAGGAGCCGGTCTACCGCTCGGTGGATCCGAAGCGCCTGGTGATCGAGACGTTGGCCCAGCTCAAGGGCGACGTGGACACCTCCCGAGTGGACCTGGTGGCCCGCTTGCCGGAGTCCTGCAGCACCGTCCGGGCCGACGCTCTCAAGTTCAAGCAGGTCTTGATCAACCTGGTGAGCAACGCGTTCAAGTTCACCAGCGAAGGCCAGGTAGTGGTGCGGCTGATCGCGGATCCGGACACCGGTGTGCCGTTGCGCATCGACGTCGAGGACACCGGTATGGGGATTCCGGAGGAAGAGCAGGAAGCCATCTTCGAGGCCTTCCGCCAGGGCGAGGCGAGCAGCGCCCAGCGTCCCGGCGGCACCGGCCTGGGACTTTCCATCTCGCGCTCCCTCTGCGAGCTCATGGGCTTTCGGCTGCGGGTACAGAGCGTCCTGGAAGAAGGCTCC
Organism: Acidobacteriota bacterium; assembly: GCA_034211275.1. Classification (NCBI taxonomy): domain Bacteria; kingdom Pseudomonadati; phylum Acidobacteriota; species Acidobacteriota bacterium. The sequence continues at coordinate 38,240 of JAXHTF010000026.1, read as the reverse complement.
ACCTTCAGCATCTACCTCAGCCCCGACGCGCCGGAGTACGACGGCCTCGACCAGCAGGACAGCGAGGAGCTCACCACTTCCGAGCTCGACTTGGCGGATCTGGCGGATCTCTGAGGTCGTTCCTGGTCGTCTGGCCTAGGGTTGGACGCTGGACAAGATCACTCAGTGGTTGGAAGCTTCCAGCGGTTGATGTCTCGTTGGAGAACAAGACCCTCACCCCCTCCGGTCCCCCTCTCCCAGCCGCCCTCCCGACCTGCCGGTAGAGGGGGAAGCTCGAAGCTCATCATAGATTCGAGATGCAGCGTTGGAATCAAGGGGACGGGTGGAGGCGCCCCTCTACCGGGTGGGGGATTGGGAGGGCTGGGAGAGGGGACGGGGGTGAGGGGGCTCGACAGGCTCCTCGCACCGAATGCTCGCTAGATTTCAAACCATGCCGCGACCGGCCCCAAAAAGTTCCACCCCCGCGGTTCTGTTTTCCCCTTGAGAAGGGTCTAAACTAGTTGCTATGAATCGATACGCCCCAGTCCCCAGCTCCGTACTCCGCCGCTCCGTCTCGACTCCGCGCTCGCTGCTGGTCATTCTCATGGTCATCGGTCTCGCCGCTTGCGGCCCTTCTTTCGGCGACGCTCAGGGTCCGGGAGCGTCTCCATCGTCCCCCGAGGAGGTCGCTATGGATCCGCGTTGGCAGAAGATCGACCAGCTGGTCTCCGAGCAGAAGATGCAGCAGGCCGCCGAGTTGGCGGCGGAGCTGCGGGAGGCCGCCGAGACCGCCGAGAATGACGAGCTCTACACCCGAGCGTTGATCAAAGAGGTACAGCTGCGCACCGCGCTCCACGGCTACGCCACGGCGGTGAAGCAGCTGCGCTCGGCGCCCTGGCCCGAGGACCCGCGGCAGCGGGCGGCGCTGTCCCTCTTCTACGCCCAGGGTCTGGTGACCTATCACCAGGCCTATGGTTGGGAGATCGGCCAGCGGGAGCGGGTCGTCCAGGATGTGTCCAGCGACGACCCCATGTCCAGCGAGGATGAATTGGAGCTGGAGCGTTGGACCTCTCAGCAGATCGTCGCCGAGGCGAATCGGGCCTACGCTGAGGTCTGGGATCGGCGCGAGCGCTGGGGCCATGCCCCGGTGGGCCTGCTGGCGGAGTATCTGCGCCAGAACAACTACCCCCCACGGATCCGCGGCACTCTGCGGGATACGGTCACCTATCTGTGGGTGGAGCTGCTGGCGGATACCTCGCTGTGGTCGGCGGCGGAATCGAATCGGGCGGAGCTGATGGATCTGGAGCGCTTGCTGAGCTCGGATCCGACCTCCGAAGAGATCTCTGTGGAGGAAGCCTTAACGGCTCCGGAGACTCATCCCCTGACGCGCATCGCGCTCTTGCTGGAGGATCTGGAGTCCTGGCACCGCTCCGGGGAGCGTCCGGAGGCGGCCTTCGAGGCGCGGCTGGAACGCATTCGCCGGCTGGAGGCTTCGTTCAATGAAGACCGCCACCGCCGGCAGCTGTTGGCGGATCTGGAAAACCATCGCGAGACCCTGGGCCGGGCTTTCCCCTGGTGGTCCATGGGGATGGCGGAGCAGGCGCGGCTGACGGCGGAGCTCGACGACCCCCAGGCCCTGGTGCAGGCTCACCGGCTGGCTCAGGAGGGTCTGGAAGCCCATCCCGATTCCCTCGGCGGCAAGCGCTGCCGGGACCGCGTCGCGGTCATCGAGGCGCCGGACTATCAGCTCCGCTCCATGCTCCTGGACGGCCCCAGCAAGCGCTCCGTGCAGGTGCGCTTCAAGAATCTTTCCCGGCTCCACTTCCGCGCCTACCGCCTCGATCTTCAGGAGACCGTGGAGCAGGCCCAGGACTACAACCTGCTGCCCCGGCAGCGCACCGTGGAGCGGCTCGTCGCCTCCGGCGACCCCCTGACCCGATGGACGGAGGAGCTGCCGCCGACGCCGGACTATCGCCATCACCGCATCTTCGTGACGCCCCCGCTGGGGGAGGAACCGGGCCTCTACGTGCTGGTGGCCTCTGCCCGGGAGGACTTCCGCCGGGAGACCAATCGGTTGGCGGCGGTGAATCTGGTGGTCAGCGATCTGGTGCCGACGGTGCGCCAGACCCCCGGAGCGCTGGAGGTGCAAGTGCGCTCCGGCGCCAGTGGTGAGCCGGTGGCGGGGGCCCAAGTGCTGCTCTATCGGCGGGACTGGAACTCCGGTCATCAACGGGTGCGCGACCTCGAGACCGGTGAGGACGGCCGGGTCACGCCGCTCGGCACTGCGGTGGCCCGTCACGGCCACTTCCTGCTGGTACGCAAGGGCGAGGACACCAGCCTGCTCGCCAACGGTGTCTACCTCAGCGGTGTCGCCGACACCCGCCGTCGGACGGCGGCGCTGGTCTACACCGACCGCAGCGCCTATCGCCCCGGCCAGGAGCTGCTGTGGAAGGTGGTGGCTTACCGCGGCCGGGCGGACCAGGGGCGCTTCCAGACCCTCGAGGGGGAGAGCTTCGAGGTCGAGCTGGTGGACGCCAACGGTCAGTCGGTGGCCAAGAGCCAGGTGACGAGCAACGAATTCGGCTCCGCCGCCGGCAGCTTCACCCTGCCGCCGGGACGGCTGTTGGGGAATTGGCGCGTGCGCACCTCCCTGGGGGGTGGGGCGCGGGTGGTGGTGGAGGAGTACAAACGGCCGACTTTCGAGGTCGAGCTGGAAGCACCGGAGGAGGAGCTGCGGCTCAACCGCCGGGCGGCTTTCCAGGGCACGGCGCGGTATTACTTCGGGCTGCCGGTGGTGGCCGGCGAGGTCGACTGGCGGGTGGTGCGGGAGCCTCAGCTGCCGCCCTACTATTGGTGGTGGGCGAGCCCCAACCGCAGCTTCGAGAGCCAGACGGTGGCGGCGGGTACTGCTTCCCTGGGCGCCGACGGCGGCTTCGAGCTCGCCTTCACCCCACAGGCCGATGAAGCGGATGCGGACCTCGGGATCACGTACCGTTTCCGGGTCGAGGCGGACGTCACCGACGAGGGAGGCGAGACGCGCTCCGCCAGCCGCGCCTTCCGCCTTGGTTTCGTCGCCGTCGAGGCGGTGGTAGACACCGGCGCAGAGGTGCAACGGAGCGACCGGCCGGTGCAGGTGACCATCGCCCGGCGGGACCTCGACGGCAATCCCCGGGCCGGACGGGGCAGCTGGCGGCTGACCCGCCTCCAGCAACCGGCGGAGACGCCGCTACCGGCGGCGCTGCCGCCTCTGGACCAGATTCCCAATACTCGCCGGCCGAGTCCCGACGACGACGCCTACCGCACCCCCGGCGACGGCCTGCGGCCGCGCTGGCAGACGGACTTCGCCATCGGGCAGGTGTTGGCGGGCTGGGCTGATGGCCAGGAGCTCGCCTCGGGAGAAGTGAGGCACGAGGCAGCCTCCGAGAGCGTTGAGGGGGCGGCGAAGGCCTCGGCCCCTACCTCCACGGGACGCATCGAGCCGCCGCCGGTGCGGCCCGCCCCGGAAACCAGCGCCTCGGGAGCCACCGCCACCGTCGACCTGGGTTCGCTGGAGCCCGGTGCTTACCGCTTTCACTATCGCACCGAGGATTCCTTCGGCGCGGTCTTCGAGACCCAGGAGCAGATCGTCGTGGCCCCGGCGCCAGCGCAGGAGGCTGCGAAGGAGCCGGCGGAGGGGGAGTTGGCGGTGCCTATGGCGCTGCTGGCGGAGACCTCGTCGGTGGAGGTGGGGGAGACCCTGCGGGTGTGGGTCCACACCGGTCTGGAGGCCCTGCCCATGGTTTTCGACGCCTACGCCGGCCCCCGGCGCTTCCTGCGCCGCGAGCTGCCGTCGGGTTGGTCCGGGTGGATCGAGGTGCCGGTGACGGCGAAGGAGCGCGGCGGCATCAGCCTTTCCCTCTCCGGGCTCCAGGATCACCAGCTGATGACCCAGACGCGCACCGTCGCCGTGCCCTGGACCGACCGCCGACTGGCGGTGAGCTTCGAGACCTTCCGCGACCGGCTGCGGCCGGGCCAGCGGGAGACCTGGCGGGTACGGGTGGCCTCGGCGGACGGAGAGGAGGCGCTGGCCGCCGGGGCGGCAGAGGTGCTGGCCTATATGTACGACCGCAGCCTGGAGGTCTTCGCTCCCCATCAGCCCCCGCATCCTCTCGATCTCTATCCCCGCCACGGGGCGGCGCCGCCGCTGCTCAGCCCCCTCGGCAGTCAGAACCAGGTGTGGGGGCGCACCGACGGCTGGGGGGCCACTACGAGCGCCATGGCGCTGATGGGGGATCGCCTGCGCTTCTTCGCTTCCTACGGGGTCGGCGGCATGGGCCGCGGCGGCATGACCCGCCAGCTCGCCGTTCGGGGAGAGGCGCCGGTGATGGAGTCTATGGCGATGGATTCCGTGGCCGCGGCGGCGCCCGCCGTCGAGGAGTCCGTGGACATCGCCTTCAAGGCCTCGAATCAGGAAGGTGCACCACCGGCACCGCCGCCACCGCCGGAGGGGGACGGGGGTGCCGACGGCGGCGACGAGCCCCAGGTGCGCAGCGACTTCTCCGAGACCGCCTTTTGGCAGCCCCAGCTGCTCGTCGCCGAGGACGGTTCCGTGAGCTTCGAGTTCGAGGTGCCGGACGCGGTGACGGAGTGGAGCGTGTGGGCCCACGCGGTGACCCGGGATCTGCGCTCCGGCCGGGCCCAGGCCTCTACCCGCAGCGTCAAAGAGCTGCTGGTGCGGCCCTATCTGCCGCGCTTCCTGCGCGAGGGGGACCGCGCCGAGCTGCGGGTGGTGGTGCAGAACGCCGGTGAGGAGGCCTTCTCCGGCAGTCTCGATTTCTCCATCGAGGATCCGCAGGACGGCAGCGACCTGGGCGCCGCCTTCGATCTCGACGCCGAGGCCGCCACCGGTGTGGCCTTCGATCTCGAGCCCGGCGGCAGCGCCACCCTGACCTTCCCGGTGCGGGCGCCGAATCGCGTCGGCCTGGTGGCCTTCCGGGCGGTGGGCCGAGCCGGTTCCTTGAGCGACGGTGAGCTGCGCCCGCTGCCGGTGCTGCCCTCGCGGATTCATCTCAGCCAGAGCCGCTTCGCCGCCCTTCAGGGCGCGGACCGGCGCCAGCTGACCTTCCCCGATCTGGCGGCGGACGACGACGCCAGCCGCATCGACGAGCAGCTGGTGGTGACCCTCGACGCTCAGCTCTTCTACAGCGTGCTGGAGGCTCTTCCCTACTTGGTGGACTACCCCTACGAGTGCACCGAGCAAACCCTCAACCGCTTCGTCTCCACCGGTATTCTGTCCAGCCTCTTCGACGAATATCCGGCGGTGGCGGCCATGGCCCGCCGATTCGCCGAACGCGAGACCCAATTCGAGACCTGGGCGCAGCCGGATCCCAACCGCAGCATGCTGCTGGTGGAGTCGCCGTGGCTGCGGCAGGCGGAGGGCGGCGGCACCGGCGAGGACGGTGCGGCGTTGATCAAGGTTCTGGACCCGGACATCGCGCAAGCCCAGCGCCAGACTTCCCTGGCCAAGCTGCGGGAGGCCCAGACCTCGTTGGGGGCTTTCCCCTGGTGGCCCGGCGGCCCGCCGTCGCCCTATATGACGATGTACATCCTCTACGGCTTCTCCAAGGCCCTGGAGTTCGGTGTCGAGGTGCCCCAGGACGTGGTGGTCCGAGCCTGGGCCTATCTACACCGCCACTACGTCGACGATTTGGCGCGGCGGATGGTGGAGGAGGATTGTTGTTGGGAATCCACCACCTTCCTGGCCTACGTGCTCTCTTCCTATCCTGACGAGAGCTGGACCGGCGGCGTGTTCAGCGCCGACGACCGCAAGGCGCTGCTGGATCACTCCTTCAGTCATTGGAAGCAGCATTCGCCGCTGCTCAAGGGGTATCTGACCCTCACCCTGGAGCGCGCCGGCCGCAGCGAGGACGCCCGACTGGTCTTCGACAGCATCATGGACTCGGCGCATACCGACGAGGATCTGGGGACCTACTGGGCGCCGGAGGAGCGCGCTTGGCTTTGGTACAACGACACCATCGAGAGCCACGCTTTCGCTCTGCGGGTGCTCACCGAGCTCGATCCCGACGACGAGCGCCGCCACGGGCTGGTGCAGTGGTTGTTGCTCAACAAGAAGCTCAACCATTGGAAGTCCACCCGCGCCACCGCGGAGGTGCTCTACGGCCTGACGCACTATCTGCAGCGGGAAGGGCAGTTGGGAGCCACGGAGGCGGCGACGGTGAGCGCGGGGGAGCGGCGCCGGGAGTTCATCTTCGAGCCCGACGAGTACACCGGCAAGGGTGCTCAGATGGTGGTGGACGGGGCCGACGTGACGCCGGCCATGGCCACGGTGACGGTGGAGAAGGAGACTCCCGGCCTGCTCTTCGCCTCCGCCACCTGGCATTTCTCCACCGAGCGGCTCCCGGAGTCGGCGGAGGGGGATTTCTTCACCGTTCAGCGGCGCTTTTACCGCCGCCACAACCCCGGCGACGGCTGGGTCTTGACGCCCATCGAGGAGGGGGATTCGGTAGCTGTGGGGGATCAGGTGGAGGTAGAGCTGACGGTGCGCGCCAGCCACGCAGCGGAGTACGTGCACCTGGAGGACCCCCGGGGCGCCGGCTTCGAGCCGGAGGCGGTGACCAGCGGCTATGAGTGGAATCTCGGCCTCGCCTGGTATCGAGAAGTCCGGGACAGCGGCATCCACTTCTTCGTCGAGCAGCTCCCCGCCGGCGAGGTGGTCCTCCGCCACCGTCTGCGGGCCACCCAGGACGGCATCTTCCGCGTCGGCCCGGCCACCGTTCAAAGCCTCTACGCGCCGGAGTTCAACGCCTACTCCAGCGGGGTGCAGCTGCGGGTGGGGGGGTCCTGAGCGAATTCCGAATAGTGCCAGCACCTTCGGCGAATTGGAGTCCCTCCCCGGGATCAATCCCGGGGCTACCCAGGACACCGCCGGATGAATCCGGCTCCCAGAGCCTGCTCAACCACGTCTTCCCCTCCGGAGCCAGCGGAGCTGGCGGCACCTGAGTAGCCCGGGGATTGGATCCCCGGGCGGAGGTGCTGAGACCACAGGCCTTTCCTACTTCCATCATCCTTTCCGCCAACAACCTCCTCACTCCCTCGTTCGCAGGAGTCCAGCCTCTTCCCCCTCTGCCCATATCCAACTATAGAGATTCAGTACTTCACTGAATCATTGTGATCTGTGGTAGCTTCTGCGCTTCGAACTCAACTCAAGCGATGAGCGGCCCCCCGGCTGCAACCCGAGCGTAGAAGGAGGCTAGGGATGAAAGTCTGGAAGTCGGTAATCCTGGGAGCCGCGCTGTCTTTGGGCGCGTCGCTGGCGCTGCCGGTGGAGGCTGCGGACGTATTTGTCGACACCACCGTGGACGAGCAGGACTTCAGCTGCACCAACGGTGATTGTTCGCTGCGGGACGCGTTGTTCACCGCGCTGGCGGGGGATCGCATCGTGATTCCGGCGGGTACCTACACCCTGACCCTGGGCACGGCGCTGCAGCTGGGGCAGGATCAGATTCTCGAGGGGGCGGATGCCGCCACCACCATCATCGAGGCGGACACCACCGCCGGCACCGCCAGCGACCGGGTGCTGCTGGTCTCCGCCGGCACCGCTACCCTGCGCCACCTGACCTTGCGCCACGGCGCCGGGCAGGACGTCGGCGGCGGCATTCTCAATAGCGCGGTGTTGAATGTGGAGAATTGCGTCATCGCTGACCACCAGGCCAACAACCTGGGCGGCGGCATCTTCAGCACCGGCACCCTGAACCTTACCGACAGCTCGGTGACCGGCAACATCGCCGGCGGCAACAACTCGCAGAACGGTGGCGGGGGAATCTACGCCAGCGGCGATCTGCTCTCCCTGATCAATACGCCGGTGTCCGGCAATATGGCCCTGCGCGGGGACGATCCGAAGGCTCCCGGCACCGGCGACGGCGGCGGCGTGTACCTGAACGCCGTTCCCGCCACTCTCACCGCCAGCCCGATCACCGGCAACTTCGCCGACGATGCCGGCGGCGGCGTGTACATCAGTGGCGGCACCGTGGGCTTCTCCACCCAGACCGTCTCCGGCAACACCGCGGGCACCGACGGTGGCGGCATCTTCATGTTCTCCGGCGCGGCGGTGGTGCTCAACGCCTCGACCTTGTCGGGCAATCAGGCCGGGAGCGACGGCGGCGGTCTGACCAACGAGGGCGGGCAGGTGGATCTGACCAACTCCACGGTTTCCGGTAACTCCGCCAACGGCGACGGCGGCGGCATCTACAATCTGGATTTTGTGCGTCTGTTCAACGTCACCGTCACCGCCAACGTCGCCGACGCCGACATGGACGACAACGGCGTCGCCGGCGGCATCCACGGCTCGCCCTTCGGCGGCGACCAGACGGAGCTGGGCAATTCGGTGCTGGCGGGCAATACCAATCCCTGCCCCACCTGCACCGCGAGCCCCGACTGCCGGACGCCGGTGGCCGCTTTCACCTCCCGGGGCTACAACGTGGTGGGGGACCGCACTCAATGCAGCGGCTTCGTCGACGGAGTCGCCGGCGACCAGGTGGGGGACAATGCCGCGCCCCTGGATCCGTTGCTGGCGGCGCTGGCGGACAACGGCGGTAGCACCCAGACCCATCTGCCGATGATGGGCAGCCCGGTGCTCGACCTGGGCGACCCCATGGGCTGCGAGGATCCCGACGGGGCGACGCTGACCACGGATCAGCGGGGCTTCGTCCGGCCGGTGGACGCCGACGGAGATCTGATGGCGGTGTGCGACATTGGCTCGGTGGAGGTCGGCGGAGTGCCCCTCGACCCAATCTTCATCGACGGTTTCGAGACCGGGGACACCAACCGCTGGAGTCGGGTGGTGATGCCCTGAGGGAGCTCGACCTAGGACGCTACCGGACTGAAAGCGGAGGATCAGTCCTGCTGTGCCGAGTCGCTCTCCGACCCTTCTAGCTCCGGGGTGCCGTTGCTTGAAGGCTTGGGGTCGGAGCTCGGCGTGTGGAAGAGCAGAGCCCGGCGTTTGCTGATGCCCTCCCGCCACAGGGGAACGAAGGCGGAGAGATCCTGCAGTGGCTGATTCAGACGATCCAGGTTCTCCGCCAGCCGTAGGCTTACGGTGCGGGCGAAGAGCTCCTGATCCCGGCGGTTCTGGGACTGCTCCTGCCACGAATCGCCGACCTCGTCGGCCATCTTGTCGAGGGTGTCTCGGCCGACCTCGTAGAGGGTCTGGAGGAGCTGGCATTGGGCCGGAATGTCGGAAGCGTAGCGGTCGACGACCTCGAGCTCTTCGAAGCGCACGCCCTGAAGGGTGAGGATCTGCTTCAGCCTGGGAGTGAGCACCGAGAGGAGCTCGTCCAGGAAAGGGGCGGTGTCGGACCAATCGTGGGGCTCGGGAAAGGCGCCGCCCTCCCGCAGCAGCGCCGCCAAGCCTCCGAGCTTGCGTTTGCGGGGATTCTCCAGACCTTGGACGTAGCTCTCCAGCCCGGCCACCGAGCGGTACAACCACTCCGCCTCTTCCATGTCCCGATGGAAGCGTCGGGAGAGGAAGTAGTCGGCGTCGTAGCGGCTGCGGGGATCGTTGGTCATGATGTCCCCGAAGGCGTCCTGGAGGAAGGCGTAGATCTTTCCGATGGCGGTGCACAAGCTCTTGCGCAGCTCCAGTAGCCCTTCCGGCGGCAGGTTCGAAGGGAATTGCTGCAGCGGCTGCAAGGTCTGTTTGAGCAAGATCTCGGCGGCGGTCTCGGCCCGCTGCCGCGCCTGTTCCAGACCGTGCACCTTGGACTCCGCCCGCAGCAGCGGAATGAGCTCCTTCTCGATGCCCTCGCTCACCCGCTGCACCTTGGCCCAGATCTCGTCAAGCCGCTCCGGCGAGCAGTGAAGGATGGCGAAATTGCTGTCGAGGACGCTCTCCAGCAGCTGAATGCAGCCCAGGAAGGCTCGGATCCGGGGATTCTGCCAGCGCGTCTTCTCCAGCGACCACTGATCGATGGTGACCCCCCGGGGCAGCAGCACGAGCTGCTCTCCGATGCGGATGGCGTGGCGAGAGCGTGGGGTTTGCATAGGGTCTGGCGGGGGTCTTCGCGAGGAACTAGCCGAGACCGGCAGGTCAGCCGACGACGGCTAGTTGATTATGGCATGGTAATTAACGTAGCCATGATATCAATGCCTAGCCATAAATTGGCGAGGCGCAGATTCTCGTCGGGACCGTGCTGGTTGTTGTCGTGGTTGGCGATGGGCAGCACCACCAGCGGTGTCTCCAGGTGCTGGACGAAGACATAGAGCGGTAGAGAGCCACCGAGGGTGGGAACCAAGAGGGGCTCCTGACCGGCGGCGTAGGTCATGGCCGTCGCCACCGGCCGTACCTGGGGCTCGTCCAGGGGGGTGCGGGTGGCGGGGTAGCCGATTCGGCGCACCATGCGCACCAGCCGAGGGTGGGCTCGGCGGGTGGCGCCGTCCGGCTCGTCTGCCACCACGTGGTAGCCGAGACCTTCCAGATGGGCCTGAACCCGGTCGAGCATCGCCACCGGATCGTTGCCTTTGGCCAGCCGGATATCCAGGGAGGCGGTGGCCTCGGTGGGGATGACGTTGCGGGCGGCGTCACCGATGGCGCCGCTGACCATTCCTCGGACGTTGAGGGAGGGGATGAGCAGGCGATCCAGCAGCGGCGCGTTGTCCGCCTCGGTGGCTGCCAGATCGAGCTCCCGGCGCAGCTCTTCGTCGTAGACCGGCAGCCGGTCCAGGGCCGCGCGCTCGGCGGCACCGGGAGGGATGGTGGAGTCGTAGAAGCCATCGATCAGCACCCGGCCCTGATCATTCTTCAGGCTTGCCAGCAATTGAGCCAGCTCCTGGGCTGGATTGGGAGCCCAATTGCCGTAGTGACCGCTGTGCAGGTAGCGGTTGGCGCCGTAGACGGTGAGGTCGAAGCCGGTGTAGCCGCGCACGCCGAAGACCAGCTGGGGAGCGCCGCTCTGATGGGACGGTCCGTCGCAGATCAGCCATAGGTCGGCGTCGAGGAGCTCTCGATAGCGGGTGATGAACTGCTCGAGGTGCGGCGAGCCCACTTCCTCCTCCCCCTCGAAGAAGAATTTGAGGTTCACCGTCGGTTCGATGTCGGCGGCCTCGAGGGCATCCAGGGCCCCGAAGAGGGCCGCCAAGGGCGCTTTGTCGTCGCCGGCGGAGCGGGCATAGAGGCGCCATTCCGGATCCACGGGTGCGCCATCTTCGGGGAAGGGAATGGCTTCGCCGCCGGTTTCCAGGGCGGCGCTCATCAGGGTCGGCTGCCACGGCGGCACGGTCCAGCGGGCCTCGTCCACCGGCTGGCCGTCGTAGTGCACGTAGAACGCCAGGGTGCGCTGGGCGCCCGGAATATTGCGCTCGCCGAAGACCACCGGCGGTGCGCCTTCGACCTCCAACAGCCGTGCGCTGACTTCCCGGGCCGTGAGCTCGTCGCGAATGCGCTGGGCGTTGCGGCGGATATTCTCATCGTCCCGGGCGACGTTGGGGATGGCCAGCAGGGAGGCGAAGTCCCGGAGGATGGCGGGGCCGTGGGCCTGGCGATACTCCCGGGCGGCGGCCAGGGCCTGCTGCTGCAGCGGGCTCGGTGCCTCGGAGCGAGGCGCGGTGTCATCCGCTTGGACGGATGCGGAGAGCAGCAGGCAGAGCCCCAGAGCGACGACGCGGGGGCGCAGATGGAAATCACCAGTGGTGTAGCGGAATGAGAACATGACAACCTCCCGAGACTAGCTATGGAGCCGACGGATAATCCGGACCGGCTGGTAGGGTCCCCATTGGAATCTGCTCAGGTCTCGCCGCTCCGGCTCTTGCCCGCGGGGGGCGGCTCGGAGTCTTCGCAAGATTCCAACGGGGACCCTACCAGCTAGCCTTAAGGCTTGACGATCGCCGCTTGCCACCAGCAACTCGTGATTTGAGAAGTAGGAGAAACCAGCAATGGGCATTGAATCCGCCTCCACCCTATCTTCAGACCTGTCCGCCGAGGCTTTCCACCAGCGCCCGGCGCCGGAGGAGTGTGCTCCGTTCTACCACGGCTACATCGGCCGGGTGCCCGACGGGGACGTGCGGCGGACTCTGGAGCGTCTCGGCGAGGAGCTGGCGACGCTCCTGGAGAACCTGGGCGAGGAGCGGGCGGGCGATCGCTACGCTCCGGGCAAGTGGACGGTGGCCCAGGTGGTGGGCCACGTCAACGACACCGAGCGCGTGTTCAGCCACCGCATTGTGTGGTTCGCCCGCCGCGACCCGGCGCCGCTGCCGGGCATCGACCAGGACCCGTGGGTGGAGGCGGGGGAGTTCGAGGGACGGTCCCTGGCGGCCCTGGTGGCCGAGCTGCGGGCCATCCGGGCCTCCACCCGGGCGCTGGTGCAGAGCCTGACCCCGCAGATGCTGGAGCGCCGCGGCGTCGCCAGCGACGCTCCGTGCACCGTGCGGGCCCTGGTGTGGATCCTCGCCGGCCATGCGGAGCACCACCGGCGGATCGTCGAGGAACGCTACCTCTAGCTCTGGGGCTAGGGAGCGGGCCGCAGCACCATCTGATCCAGCCGATCCTGCTGCACCGCCTGGGGCCGCAGCACCAGGGGCCGATAGCTGTTGGTCAGCCAGAGCATCAGGAGGTTGGATTGGAAGGGACTGCCGGGGAGGGCGCTGGCACCGCCGGGGATGGTCTCCCAGGCGTCCAGCCCGCCGCCGGTGAAGGTACCCACGAAGCGCCGCGCCGGGCCGCTGCCGAACATGAATTCGTTGACCCCGTCGGCGCGAGCGCTGTGGGCGGAGGCGTCGACGGTCTGGAAGCCGCCGGCACGGGCGACGCCGGGTAGCCCCGGCGCCAGGTCTTGGAGGCCGCCGCCGGAGGGCATGCTGAAGGGGCTCCCCAGATCGTTGTCGAAGACGATGCGGTGGAGGTAACCCCAGCGGTAGTCGTCCTGGTCCGTGGAGCCGCCGAAGGCCGGTGCGAAATCATCGCTGGCGAGCAGATCCAGGGCCGACCGTAGACTCTCCAGGATCGCCAGATCCCGGGCGTTCTCCGGGGTCGGAGCGGCGGCGGTGGGCGGGAAGAAGGGGATGCCGGAGGCGCCCACTCCTTGGTTGTCGTCGAACTCCAGCAGGAGGTGACCGAGGACCATCAGGGCCTGTCGGCTCCCCGGACCCACCGAGTCCAGCCCCACCGCGGCGAGGGTGTCGTCCACCACCCGGCGCACCGCCTGGCCGCGCCAGGTGCTGTAGAGGGTGGCGGCGACGCTGTGGGCGACCTCGTCGGCGCCGGGGGCGGTGAGGGCGGTGGCATCGTCACCGGGGTCGTAACCCTCGGTGATGCCGGTGGGGGTGGTGAAGTCCCAAGCCTCCAGCCGGCTCACCGCCTCCGCCACCTCGGCGTCCGCCGCCAAGGCCGCCAGGGCCGCCGGAGCACCGGCGGCGGAGGCGTTGTCGAAGGCGTCGAGGATGAAGGGAGTGAGGAGCTGGGCATCCAGCAACTGGTTGTCCGCCTGCATGCGCTGCAGGTCCTCCAGGCTCACCGGTCCCGTCGCCAGGGCTTCGTCCACCATCTGCTGGATGCGGCCGGCGCGCAGGCTGGCGTAGCCGGCGTTGAGGTAGTAGAGGCCGCCGCCGGGGCGCAGCTGATTGAGGGGATTGTTGTCGAAGGTGGTGCCCACCGGATCGTTGTTGCCGGAGATCAAGAAGCCGATGGCGGGGTTGACGCTCTGGGGCATCTCGTCAAAGGGCAGGATCTGGTAGGGCAGCGCCCGCCGCGGGTCGGAGTCCCCGGCGCGCAGCCATTCGTGGTTGAACTGGTGGCTGCCGTCGCGGATGAGGAAGGGTGGGATGCCGCCGTCGGGAGCATTGAGCTCCTGCAGATCCTCCCGCAGGGGCATCTCGGCGCTGGTGAAGTAGGCGATGGTGCCGCTACGGTCGATGACGGACCAATTCTGGGAGCCGACGTCGAAGGATTGCAGGGCGTCGACGAAGTCGTCGACGTTCTTCGCCCGCAGCCAGCGGCGGAAGGCCTCGACCTCGAAGGTGGCGCCCCAGCCGGTGTATTGGACGCTGAGGGCCACGGCGTTGGCCGGGTCGGTGAAGTCGAAGTTGACGATGGGGCCGTTGTTGCGCCGCGGCACGACGAAGGTGATGCCGCCCTCCGCCGGCCCCACCGGCACGGGCGCTACGTCGTCGCCGACGCCGTTGCCCGGAGTGTTGGCCCGGTAGACCTGGGGAATCAACACCAGCGGCTCGGGCTGGCCGTCGAAGAGGGTGGCCACCGGTAGCCCGGTGGTGGGATCGAGGACCAGGATCTCCTGATAGACGTCGGTGACGTCCATGGGATTGGTGGTGGAGCCCCAGCAGATGTCCATATTGCAGCCCTGGGCCAGGGCCGGTACGCCGGGGAAGCTGATGCCGCTGGCGTTGAGCACCCGGAAGCGCTGGGGATCGAAGACCAGCAGGTGGGCTTCATAGAAGGTCGCCGGGCTGTCCAGGGCCAAGTGGGGGTCGTTGGCCATCATGGAGGTGCCGGTGGTGGTGTGCTCACCGCTGAACATCCACCAATTGCTGCCGCGATCCGCTTCCCGGGCCTCGACGGCGGCGCGCAGCACCGTGTTCTCCCGCGCCTCCTGTAGATAGCTCCGGGCGAGATCGAGAGTTGCCGGGCGGAGATAGCTCTGCAGGTTCTGAGCGGCGGCCTGGGCGGCGCTTCGGGCCGCCGCCGGGGAGCCGGCGTCGAGGCTCGTTGGTTGCACCAACGGAGCCTGTCCCGGCGCCGCGGGGACGGAGGCCACGGCGGCCAGGGGATCGACCCGGAAGACATCCTCGAAGAAGAGAGCGGCGCCGTCGAAGCCGGCGGCGGCGCCGGTGAGGCTGAAGGTCATGAAGCTGACGGTGTTGTCGATATCCGACAGGTCGAAGGAGAGACCGAAGGCGAGGCCCTTGGCGATGACCAGGGAGTCCACCACGGTCCATGGCGGTACTGAGGCCTTGGACAGCTCCAAGGCGCCGTACTCCGGCGGCAGCGGGGCCTGCTGGAGGTAGGCGTTGACGCCGTGGGCATAGGCCTCGATCCAGGCGAGGTCGGAGGCGGAGAGGGCGGCATAGGTGCGCTCCGCCGCGCGCCGCAGACCGAGGGTGCGCAGCTGGATGTCGGAGCCGAGAGCGGCGGATCCCACCAGCTCGGCGTAGGTGCCGCTGAAGATCCGGCGCAGGGAGTCCATCTGGAAGAGGCGATCCCGAGCGTGGAGATAGCCCAGGGCGGCGATGGCGTCGGTGTCCCGGGAGGCGTAGACATGGGGAATGCCGTCGGTGGTACGGACCACCCGCACCGCCGCGTCCAGCTCCGGTACCACTGCGGCCTCGGCGGCACCGGCGGTGCCCAAGGCGAGCAAGAGGAGCAGGCTCAGGCCCAGCAGGCCAGGGCTGCAAGGTAGCCTCGGGAATCGAAGAAGCCGGGGACGGCAGGGCTGCAGGCGGTGGGATCGGGGCATGGACTTCCTCCTATCGGATGGGGGTGGCCGGCGGCCGGACCGAGATCGGGGCAAAGCCGGATCACGGGGTGAAGACAACGGTGTTTGCTGGCCATCATATCGTAGCCGGAGGAAGCCTCGGCGTCTCAGTCCAAGCTCGCGACGATGGGAGCAAGGAGATCCGGGAGTGATAGCAAACGGGCCGGTCTTCGGTAGAATTCTCGCCGCGGAATCGGTCTTCAGCGCCAACCAACAGCTCGATCCGAGGAGCGATCCGAGGAGTGGAGGTCTCTCATGTCTTTCATGGCCGAATTCAAGAAATTCGCTCTGCGTGGCAACATCGCCGACATGGCCATCGGCTTCACCGTCGGAGCCGCCTTCACCACCATCGCCAAGTCGGTGGTCAACGACATCATCATGCCGCCGGTGGGATTGTTGATGGGGCGGGCGGACTTCTCCGACCTCTTCTGGCTGCTCAAGGCGGGGAGCGAAGAGTTACCGCCTTACGCCACCCTCGCCGACGCTCAGGAGGCCGGCGCGGTGACCGTCAACTACGGCATCTTCGTCAACAACGTCATCGCGTTTCTGTTGGTGGCGCTGGTGATGTTCCTGATCATCCGGTCGATCAACCGGCTGGATGAGGAGATGGAGGAGATGTTCGGCCAGGACAAAGCTCCGCCGGAGGAGCCGAGTCACAAGAAGTGCCCCTATTGCCGGATGCAGATTCCCTTCCGGGCCACCCGTTGCCCGCAGTGCACGTCCCAGCTGACAGCGGAAGCCGAGGAGATCCCCGGCGGAGCTGCCACGGGAGCCTGACGAAGGCTTTCCGCCGAGGACCTATTCTTCCTCGTCGTCGCCGTCGCCTTCTTCGCCGTCCTCGTCGGAGAGGGCTTCTTCCAGCTCCTCGTCCTCCATGTCTTCGTCGAACTCGTTCTCCAGCTCGGCGAAGCGGCGCTTGAACTGTCGCTTGCTGCGGCTGACGCTCTTCTGATCCTTGTGACTCTTACCCATGGCTCGTGCTACCGGTAAATCAACGGTTGAGTGGGTCGGTGGTGGCTGTCCTTGGTATCCGTCCCGCCTGTTCGCTGCACCGATGGATCTACCGTCGCCAGCGAAAAGCAAGTCCGGATACGCGTTCGAGAGAAAGCTATTCTAGCGGATCCCGGGGTGCAAGCGTGGGGCGAACAGGCCGGCTCCTAGGGCTGCCCCAGCCACAGCCGCCGCTCGGCCTCCCGGGGGGCGCGCTCGAGCCGGCAGTCTTGGTCGAGGATCATGGTCTTGCGGGCGACGGGTTCCCAGGGAGCCCACGGTCCGACGCTGCTGTGGGAGGGCGAGCCACGGCGGGCGAAGGAGCTCCAGGCGTCCTGGATGGCGTCGCTGAGCCGCCGGGCTTCGCCGCTGGCGAGAAAAAAGGGCAGCAGAGCGGGGTGGGTGTGGGTACCGAAAACCAGCGGTAGGTCAGCACCGTGGCAGGCGCCGAGGGTGGAGGAGAGGGCGGGCACGGGAAAGTCGAGGCGGTAGCAGAAGATCCGTGGCTGATGGGGTGCTTGAGTTTCCAACAACTGCTGAGCCGGGATGCGGAAGACCTCGTCGGTGCGCAAGGCGACATAGAGGCGATAGGGGGAGTCCAACTCCTCCTTGCGCGAGGCTCGGTACACCGCCAGCGCCTCGGCGCCGGTGATCCCTTCGATGCGGTGCTCGCGCAAGATGCGCTCGGCGTGGCGCTCCAGTTGCTGCCAGGTCAGAGTGCGAAGGCTCGGCCGGGCGGGGGTGAAGAAGGCCCATTCGTCGTGGTTGGTCCCAACGATCAGCTCCACTCCGGAAGCCGCGCCGTCGGCGATGGCGTCGAGGGGCGGCCGCGGCAGCAGGTCGTCGCCGACGGTGGGCTGCCAGGGCAGCAAGCCGCGGGCCGGGATGCCCGGAATGGCTTGGGTTTGGGCTTTCAGGAGCTGCTTGGGGGAGAGGTCCTGGAGCACCCGGGGATCGAAGGTCTCGAGCCCCAGGTGGCGGAGGAAGCGGCGCCCGTAACGCGCGCTGTCGTCGCCGGTGGAGATGTGGTGAGCGGCACCGCTCTGGAGGATGGCGCGGTGGAAGAGGCCCTGAGCGGCGGGGGCGGCGAGGAGCGCTCCCACGCTCATGGCGCCGGCGGACTGGCCGAAGACGGTGATGTTGTCCGGATCGCCGCCGAAGCCGGCGATATTCTCCTGCACCCAGCGCAGCGCCGCCAGCTGGTCCCGCAATCCCAGATTGGGAACGAAGCCGGCGTCCCGGGGCGCGCCGAGCTCCCGGGGATCGAGGAAGCCCAGCACTCCCAGGCGATAGTTGAGGGTCACCACCACCACGTCGCCGCGCCGCGCCAGCTCCCGGCCGCGGTAGAGCAGGAAGGTGCCCGAGCCGAAGAGAAAGCCGCCGCCGTGGATCCACACCATCACCGGCCGGCGGGCTGGGGGACCACCGGGGGTCCAGACGTTGAGGTACAGGCAGTCCTCGCTCTGATTCCCCCGCAGCCAGCGCCACAGCTTGCCCAGGACGGGAAGCAGCACCTCTTGTTGATAGGCGATGGGGGCGAAGTCTTTGGCGTCCCGGACACCGCTCCAAGCCGCCGGTGGCTGGGGGGGCTGGAAGCGTAGCTCTCCCACCGGCGGCCGGGCGAAGGGGATGCCTCGGAACGCGGTCACGCCCCGGCTGCGCTGCCCGCGCAGCCGGCCGTAGCGAGTCTCGACGATCAGGACCGCACCTCGGAGCCTGCGGTCGCCGAGACCGGCGATGCGAACACGGATCCGGAATCGGGATAAAGGGTCGATACGCTCATAGCGGTGTGGATTGGGAGAGTATCATCGCCAGCGGCCGGTAGATCCATGCCGTCGGCCCAGCTCGTAGGCTTGAACAGGGCTCTCCCGGCCTCGATCAGAACACTCGGAAGGAGATAGCGATGGAATATGGAGCGAGGAATCAGGAATCGGTGGCCCGCGGCTCGGCCGCTTCCCATGCGGTGCCCTTCGAAGCGGCCGGCCCACCTCGCGGCGCAGCTCGTTCGGGACTTCGGGGCTGGAGGTTCGTGCTGACGGCGTTGGCGGTGCTGGTGGTCTCCACTGGAGCGTGCACGGCGGCTCAGCAGAGCACCGATGCAAAGGAGGCCGATGCCCAGAAGGCCTCGACCCACAAAGCCGGGGAGCCGGCGGTGCCGGGGCTGGACCCGGACCCCGAAGGAACCATCGAGAAGCTGGAGCTGAGCGAAGAAGAGTGGCGCCAGCGGCTGACTCCGGAGCAATTCCACGTCGCCCGAGAGCAGGGGACGGAGCGGGCTTTCACCGGTGATCTGTGGGATTCCAAGGGGGACGGCGTGTATCGTTGCATGGCCTGCGGCCTGACCCTCTTCGACTCCCGCACCAAGTTCAAGTCGGGCACCGGCTGGCCGAGCTTCTGGGAGCCCATCGAGGAATCCCACATCGGGGAAGAGGTGGACACCAGCTACGGCATGCGCCGCACCGAGGTCCATTGCCCGCGCTGCGGCGCCCACCTCGGCCACGTTTTCGCCGACGGTCCGCAGCCCACCGGTCTGCGCTACTGCATCAATTCCGTCTCGCTGATCTTCACTCCCCGGGAGGAGCTGCAGAGCACAGCCGGGGAGTGATGCCGCCGCCGGGGCTCCGAGGTCCGATGGAGGGTCGCAACCTTGCCCCGGGATCGGACGTAGTAGTCCGAGACCGCAGCCCGAAGCCCGTGCTTCGGATCCCTGGCTCTAGACCGGAATCGAGGGCAAATGATGGCGAGGACGCACCGAGAAGACACTCCGAACCGCCGTGGCCGGTGGTTGCGGGGAGTGATCCTGGCGGCAGGGCTGACCATGATTCCGTGGTTCATCCTGCAGGCGCAGCTGCGGCCGACGCCCCATACCGGCGAAGGCCCCTTCTACCCGGTGGACGACTCGCTACCGGCGGACGCGGACCTGACCACGGTGCCGGATTCCCAAGGCGAGCCGGAAGGTCAGCCCTTGGCCATCCAGGGGACGGTGCGCAACACCGACGGGCAGCCCGTTTCCGGCGCGCGGTTGGTGATTTGGCAGACGGACATCCACGGCAAGTACGACCACCCGGCGGAGCAGCGGACGACCGGTAGCGGTGTGCCGCTGCCCAAGGATCCCAACTTCCAATATTGGGGCAAGACCCTCACCGACGCCGACGGACGCTATTCCTTCCGCACCATCGTTCCCGGGAGCTACGGCCGGCGGCCGGCCCACGTCCACTTCCGCATCACCCATCCAGGGTACGAGACGCTGGCTTCGGAGATGCAGTTCCGCGGAGATCCCCAGGCGGCGGACGACTTCGTCACCGGTGAAGAAGAGCGCGAGCGGCTGGCGGTACGGCTGGAGGCACCGGAGGACGGCGGAACCGTCCGGGCGAGCTTTGACATCGTCCTGGCGCGCTAGCACTCCCGGCCTGCTATTCGTCGATCAACGCGAAGGGCCGTCCCGCTGCTGATGGGGGCGGCGGATGACGGGTACAATGGAGCCGTGAGCCCGGCCAAGCGATCCTCCCCTCCACCCCCTCCCGACCCGGAACAGGGAACCTGGCGCGGCCGTTCGGTAGCGCGTCGAGTGGTCTCGCCGGACGGCCTCACCATCCTCGTGGGGCGCACCGCCGCCGACAACGACATCCTGTCTCTCCGCCTGGCCTCGCCACGGGATTTTTGGTTTCACGTAGCTGCGGACTCGGGCTCCCACGTGGTGGTGCGCAACCCGGACAATCTCGATCGGCTGCCGCGGGAGACCCAGCAGATGGCCGCGGGGTTGGCGGCAGGTTATTCCAAAGCACGCCGAGGCGGCCGGGTGCCGGTGCACGTGACCCGCTGCAGCGAGGTCTCCAAGCCTAAGGGGCTACCGCCGGGGAAGGTGCGGCTGGGCCGCTCGTCGACGGTGCAGGTGGCGCCGCTACGGATCGAAGATCTGAGCTCCTGAAGCCGCGCCGGGAGTCCTTCCTCAGTCGTCGGACTTCTGCTCTTTCTCCTCGACGCGGGACCATTCGGTGGTGCGGCCGAGGAGGGAGAAGCCGATATAGCCGCGAACCATCAGGGTGTCGCCGTCGAGCTTCATATAGCTCTTGTAGGTCTTGCCCTTTTCCGGATCGTAGATGGTGCCGCCGCCCCATTCCTGATCACCGGCATCGTAGGTGAAGCCCTCCAACAGCTCGAGGCCGACGATGGGCCGCTCGCGGAGCTTCTTGTCGGGATTCTGACGGTCGGTTTTCTCCTTGCCCTCGAGCTCCGGTCCTTCCTCCGGACCGTAGGTGGGCTTCTTGAGCCAGATGATCTTGCCGGAGTAGGTATCGCCGTCGCGGTAGATCTTGACGTGGGAGTAGCCTTTGTCGGTCTCGGCGGTGCGCCAGACACCGAGGATGGCGTCGGCGTCCTGGGCGAGGGCGGTGCCGGCCCACCCAAGAGTCAACAGGGCAGTGAGAGTCCAAAGGAGGGCAGTTTGGAAGGTCCCGTGTCGCATAGTCGAGGTCTCCTGGCGTCGGTGGGGTGAATCGTCGTGGCGGAGTGCAGGATACCAGGGGCTCGCTCCGGAGGTCGAGAACCAACACTTGGGTCCCCCTTCCTGAGAATCCTTCCGATACAGAACCAACACTTGGGTCCCACCCCCGGAATCTCCAGAAATCTCGCCCTTTTCTCCAAAAAGGTGAGCGATCCCGGCTTCTCTTTCCCTCCTGTAGGGATGGAAAGGAGCCTCGATGAAACAAAGTATTCGATTCGTTCCCCCTGGCGGAGCCTTGGTCCTGGTCACCCACCGGTGCCTCCAAGCCCGCTTCCTGCTCACCCCCAACAGCCAGCTCAATCAGCTGGCCAAAGCCATCGTCGCCCGCGCCGCCAGGAGGGCCGGCGTGGAAGTGGTGGTGGTCCTCATCTTTGGCAACCACGTCCACCTCCTCCTGCGCGTTCCCAACGCCCACGCCATGGCTCAGTTCATGCACTACTTCGCGGGGAATCTGGCCCGGGAAGCCGGCCGCATCCACCGCTGGTCCGGAAAGTTCTGGCATCGCCAGTACTCCTACTCAGTGGTCGCCGACGACGAAGAATCCCAGGTGCAGATCCTGCGCTACTTGCTCTCTCACGGTTGCAAGGAAGATCTGGTCGCTAGCCCTCTCCAATGGCCGGGGCTCCATCCCGCCTCGATGATCTTGGAGGGCCAAGCTCACCGAGGTACCTGGGTCGATCGCACGAGCCTATGCCGCGATCGCCACAACCGCCCGGCATCGCCTCCCAAGGAGGAAGACTACGAGCAAGAGGAGATCCTCCAGCTGGCTCAGCTACCTTGCTGGGCCGGCCTGTCCTGGGAGGAGTACCAGGCTCGGGTTCGGGCTCTGGTGGAGCAGATCGAGGACGAGACCCGGGCCAGGCACCGGAAGCACGGCACCCGCCCTATGGGCAGAAAGAGAGTCCTGCGGCAGAAGCCCCATGCAGCTCCCAGGAGGCCCAAGAAGGGCCCGGCACCGTTGACCATCGCAGCCTCCAAGGCGGTTCAGAAGGCCTTCGAGGAAGCCTACCGACAAGTGGTTGCTGCCTACATGGCTGCTTCGGCAAAGCTCCGGGCTGGGGATCGGCTCGTTCGGTTCCCGGAAGGCACGTTTCCACCGGCCTTGGCCTTCGTGGAGCCATCGGCCTGGGCACAGGCGAGATGATGTTCTGAGTCGGGGCTGGCGACCTTTCGGAACAAGCGAAGTCGGATCAACAGTGCCCGCCGGGCTGCGGGGCTTGGGGAGAGGTGTGCCTTGGATGGGGAGAGGGCAGTGGGCAATGGGTTTACCGGGGCAGATTGAGCGGTTCTGGAGGGCTGGGTCGTTGGTTGGGGGGGCTTGTCTAGGGGATTTGGGGCTGTTGGCAGGTGGAAGATCTGGTGAGGGGACGCCGGGAGATGGCCAAAAACCAACAATAACCAACAATTGGCACCTCCCTTAGGTAGGAGATGTCTAAGAACCAACAAATGGCACCCCCCTTGGGGAGGTTGGGGCAGTAGATGGGTGTCTAGTCGAGGTAGCCCAGGGCGCGGAGTTGTTCTCGGGATTCCTCGTCCAGCGCCGGGGCCGGCAGGTTGTCGGCGGCGGTGAGGCCTTCGTTGACCTGGCCGAGCCAGGTGGCGAGGGTGGCGGAGGCCTCGGAGCTCTGGGTGACCAGGTTCTTTTGCTCACCGGGGTCGGTGCTCAGATCGTAGGCGCGGTGTTTATCGTTGCCTTTGATGCGCAGCACTTCTTTGCGCTGGCCTTCGACTATGGCGACTTCGAGCAGTCCCTTTCGGCGGGCGCGGTCTTCGTCTTTGGGGGAGTGGACGGCGCCGCGGTGGGCTTGATGGTGGGTGGTGCGTTGGAGAGGCTGCTCTTGGTCTCCGTGCAGGATGGGGGTCCAGTCGAGGCCTTGAAAGCCCTCGGGAATGGGCAGGCCGATGAGGCCGAGGACGGTGGGGGCGATGTCGAGGTTGGTGGACGGAGCCCGCACCACCTGGGGGGGAATGGTGCCGGGCCAGGTGATGGAGAGGGGGATTCGAAGGTTTTCTTCCCACAGGTGGCGGCCGTGGCCCCAATAGCCGTGCTCGCCGAGGTTCTCGCCGTGGTCGGAGGCGAAGACGACGACGGTGCGGTTCTTGGGGTAGAGCTCTTCGACGGTGGCCAGGAGCTCGCCGATGGCCTGGTCGACGAAGCCCACCTCGGTGTCGTAGCGGTCGGATTTGCTCAGCTCGCCGCCCCCCAGCCGGAGACGTTCCGCCTGCTCCTCGTGAAGACGGTAGGGGGCGTGGGGCTCGACGTAGTGCACCCAGGCGAGGAAGGGCCGGCGGCCCTGGTTCTCGGCGTGGTCGCGAATCCACTGGGAGGCTTCGGTGGTGACGTCTTCAGCGGTGGCCTCGGAGTTCATCAGGCCGAACCACCGCTTGCGGGTGAAGACCTCGACGTACTCCTCGAAATGCTCGTCCAGGCCTGACAGACGGCTGCGCAGGGTCCAGTTGCTCACCAGGGCGGCGGTGCGGTAGCCGCGCTGGCCGAGGACCGTGCCGAGAGAGGTCAGGCCGGGGCGCACCGCCAGGCCGTTGCGGGTAGCGCCGTGGTCGTGAGGGTGGACGGAGGTCAGCATCGAGGCCAGCGAGGGACCGGTGAGGGGCTCGACACAACGAGCTTCGTCGAAGCGTGCGCCTTGCTGGATCAGCCGGTCCAGGGCCGGGGAGGTTTTGCGGTGATAGCCATAGGCGGAGACGCGGTCGGTGCGCAGGGTGTCGACGGTGATCACCAGCACGTTGGGAAACCGCGGCGGCGGCTCTTGAGCTTGGAGGGCGAAGGGCTCCCCGGCGAAGCTCACTGCCAGCAGCAGGAGAACGAGGAGTCGGGAGGGGTTGAAGGTGGTGGAGAAACGCTGATGAAGGTGCGGCAATCGATCCATGAACCCTGCTCGAAAATTCTGGTTGGGAGGGGCCGGTGTTCCTGCCGGCGGGGATAGCCTCGGAGGCAGGACGGGCCATGTAGAAGGATAAGAATACTTCCTCGATGGCGCTGGGTGCAAACACTTCCGGGAAGCCCGCTGGGTGGTTGAGAGATTCCGGCGCTGGCCGAAGAACCTTTGCCTACGATCTACGTAGTAGACTTTTTGGTGCGGGGCTCATCGCTCCGCGGTGCTCTATTCAATCCTCGACGGCACAGCGCCCGGCGCGGCGCGATCCGGGCTTCCCATGAGCTCCTCGATTTCCGCTGGAAGAGCTCGGGGAGCCCTGGCTTCATGGAGATAATAGTGAAACGAACTTGGTGGATAGCAATCCTGGTGCTCGCCCTCGCGGGCTGGGGGGTGTGGCAGTGGAGCGAGGGGGGCCGGGGCGCTTCGGCGGGGGGACCGCCGCCAGCGGCGGCGGGAGGGACGAAGGAGCCCAAGGCACTGCGGGTCGACGTTCACCGGGTCGAAGCCCAGCCGTTGACCGAGGCGGTGACGGCCACCGGTGAGGTGCGCGCCAGCGAGCGAGTAGAGCTCACCGCTTCCGCCGCCGGCCGGGTGCAGAGCATCTTCTTCGCAGAAGGGACTAGGGTGCGCCGCGGCGAGGTGCTGGTCAAGATCGAGGACAGCGAGCTCCGGGCCCAGCTCCAACGCGCCGAGGTGGAGCGGCAGCTGGCGGAAACCCGGGAGCGCCGGGCGAAGCGGCTGCTGGACGAGGAGACCATCAGCCAGGAAACCTACGACGAGGCTTCCGCCGACCTCGATTCGTTGGCAGCGGAGATCGAGCTGATCCAGGCTCGTCTCGACAAGACCCAGGTGCGGGCGCCCTTTTCCGGCGTGGTGGGGCTGCGGCGGATCAGCGAGGGAGCCTACGTGACGCCGTCGGATCCGCTGGCGACGCTGCAGAGCCTGGACCCGGTGAAGATCGATTTCTCGGTGCCGGAGAAATACGCCGGCCGGGTGCGGGATGGTCAGGAGATTATCTTCACCGTCGCCGGCAGCGACCAAGAGCACCAGGGCACCATTTACGCTCTGGAGCCGGCGGTGGATTCGGAGACCCGCTCCCTGCAGCTGCGGGCGCGCAGTCCCAATCCCGATCGCAGCCTGGTGCCCGGCGCCTTCGCCCAGGTTCGGCTGGTGCTCGACACCCGTCCGGAGGCACTGTTGGTGCCCAGTCTGTCGCTGGTGCCGGAACTCGGACGCACCACCGTCTTCGTGGTGGAGGACGGCGTCGCCCGCCAGCGGGAGGTGTCCATCGGAGCGCGCCTGGAGAGTCAGGTGGAGATCGTCCGCGGCCTGGAGCCGGGGGATCTGGTACTGACCTCGGGACTCCAGCAAGTTCAGCCCGGTGCGGCGGTGGAGGCGCGCTAGAGCCATGAGCCTGTACTCCATCAGCGTCCGCCGCCCGGTTTTGGCGGTGGTGATGTCGTTGGTCATCGTCCTCTTCGGCGTCATCGGATTCCTGTCCTTGGGCGTGCGCGAGTTCCCGTCGGTGGACGCGCCGGTCATCAGCGTCACCACCAGCTACACCGGCGCCAACGCCGACGTGGTGGAGTCCCAGATCACCCAGCCCCTGGAGGAGGAGGTCAATTCGGTGGCGGGGATCCGCTCCCTGACCTCCATCAGCCGCGAGGGTCGGAGCACGCTGCGGGTGGAATTCGATCTCGGGGTGGACCTGGAGACCGCCGCCAACGACATCCGGGACCGGGTGTCCCGGGCGGTGCGCCAGCTGCCGCCGGAGGCGGATCCGCCGTCGGTGTCCAAGGCCGATGCCGACTCGCCGCCGATCATCTTCCTCAACATCCAGAGCGATCACCGGGATTTGCTCGAGCTCACCGCCATTGCGGAGAACGACTTCAAGGAGCGGGTGCAGACCATCACCGGGGTCAGCGAGGTGGATATCTGGGGCTCCAAACGGCCGGCCATGCGGCTGTGGATGGATCCCGCCAAGCTCGCCGCCTATGGCTTGACGCCGGTGGATGTGCGGGACGCTCTGCGGCGGGAGAATGTTGAGCTGCCCTCCGGCCGCATCGAGGGCGGCGAGGTGGAGCTGACGGTGCGCACCCGTGGCCGGCTGCTGACGGTGGAGGATTTCAACGATCTGGTGATCAAGCAGGACGGGGTGCGGCTGGTGCGCTTTTCCGACATCGGCCAGGCGGAGATCGGGCCGGAGAATCTGCGCACCATCCTCAAGCGCGACGGCGTGCCCATGGTGGGGGTGGTGCTGCGGCCCCAGCCCGGTGCCAATCAGATCGAGATCGTCGACGAGTTCTACCGGCGGGTGGCGCAGATCGAGAAGGATCTGCCGGAGGACATCCAGCTGGGGGTGGGCTTCGATACCAGCGACTACATCCGCGAGTCGGTGGCGGAGGTGCAGCAGACCATCTTCGTGGCCCTCAGCCTGGTGGTGCTGATCATCTTCGCTTTCCTGCGGGACTGGCGCACTACGGTGATTCCGGCGGTGGTGATTCCGGTCTCCCTCACCGGCGCCTTCTTCATCATGTACGCCGCTGGATTCTCCATCAATGTCCTCACCCTGCTGGGGTTGGTGCTGGCCATCGGGCTGGTGGTGGATGACGCCATCGTGGTGCTGGAGAATATTTACGCCAAGATCGAGGACGGGATCGAGCCCCAGCAGGCGGGCATCGAGGGAACCCGGGAGATCTTCTTCGCCGTCATCTCCACCACCCTGGCGCTGGTGGCGGTGTTCATGCCCATCTTGTTCATGGGCGGCCTCACCGGCCGGCTGTTCCGCGAGTTCGGCGTCACCCTGGCGGGGGCGGTGGTGATCTCCTCCTTCATCGCCCTCACCCTCACCCCCATGCTCAGCACTCGGTTGCTCCACCGGCGGAGCGGTCATTCCCGCTTCTATCATTGGAGCGAGCCCTTCTTCCGCCGCCTCACCTCCGGCTACCGCAGTTCCCTGGAAGCCTTCCTGCGCCACCGCTGGCTCGCCCTGGTGATCATCGCCGCCTGCGCCGGGGTGATCTTCTGGGTCGGCCGCAGCTTGCCCCAGGAGCTGGCGCCGCTGGAGGATCGGGGACGTGTTCGGATGAACGTCACCGCTCCGGAAGGCGCCTCCTATGAGTACATGGAGGACTACATGGACCGGCTGGTGGCGCTGGTGCAGGAGGAGGTGCCGGAGCTGCAAGCGGTGATCTCCGTGACCTCGCCGGGCTTCGGCGCCAGCTCTTCGGTGAACTCGGGCTTCGTGCGCCTGATCCTCTCGCCGGCGGAGGAGCGTCAGCGCAGCCAGCAGGAGATCTCCGACGATCTGTCGGAGGCGGTGCAGCGGCTCAACGGGGCGCGGGTCTTCGTCTCCCAGGAGCAGACCATCGGCTCTTCCCGCCGCGGGCTGCCGGTGCAATACGTGCTGCAGGCGCCGAGCTTCGAGAAGCTGCGGGAGGTGTTGCCGGAGTTTCTGCAGGCGGCGGACGAGGAACCGCGCTTTTCGGCGGTGGATGTGGACCTCAAATTCAACAAGCCCGAGCTGGAGGTGCATATCGACCGCGATCGGGCGCGCAATCTGGGAGTCTCGGCGCTGGATATCGCGGACACCTTGAACGCCGCCCTCAGCGGTCAGCGCTTCGGCTACTTCCTCCGCGGTGGCAAGCAATATCAGGTGGTGGGGCAGGTGCAGCGGGGGGCCCGGGACGAGCCGCTGGATCTGCGCTCGCTGCACGTACGGGCTGCCGATGGGCGGCTAGTGCAGTTGGACAATTTGGTGCGCCTGGAGGAGACCAGCAGTCCGCCCCAGCTTTACCATTACAACCGCTATGTCTCCGCCACCGTCTCCGCCGGCCTCGCCCGCGGCGTCCCCATGGGCGAGGGCATCGCCGCCATGGACGCCATCGGCTCCCGGGTGCTGGACGAGACCTTCAGCACCGCCCTCACCGGCCCGTCCCGGGATTTCACCGAGAGCTCGTCGAGCCTTGGCTTCGTCTTTCTCTTGGCCCTGGTGCTGATGTACCTGGTGCTGGCGGCACAATTCGAGAGCTTCCGGGATCCCTTCACCATCATGCTCACGGTGCCGCTGGCGCTGTGCGGAGCGATGGTGGCACTGGCCCTCACCGGCGAAACCCTCAATGTCTTCAGCCAGATCGGTTTGATCATGCTCATCGGGTTGGTGACCAAGAACGGCATTCTCATCGTCGAATTCGCCAACCAGCGGCGTAGCCGCGACGCCGATTTGCTCACCGCGGTGCAGAAGGCCGCGGCGGCGCGGTTCCGGCCGGTGTTGATGACCAGCCTGTCCACCATTCTGGGCATCCTGCCCCTGGCGCTGGCCCTGGGGGCGGGCTCCGAGAGCCGCGCCTCCATGGGCATCGCGGTGATCGGCGGCCTGCTCCTGGGGAGCCTGCTGACCCTCTATGTGATCCCCGCCGTCTATACCTGGATCGCCGCGCCGGCGACGGAGCGGGAGAGCAGCCCCGCGGCAGGGCGGGAGGCCGGCTCTGCGGTGCCGGACGAGGAGGAGGATGACGTACCGTCGGCCCTCCCCGGACCCGCTGGGGTATGATCGACGCGCCCTCGCGGCCCGCCTGCGAAACGGGCCGAGGAACGGAGGATCCCGCCTATGGCCAGAGCCAGCAATCGACAAGACGCCCGCCCGTCCGGCGCCCATGAAGCGGGCGCTCAACAACAAGTCCTGATCGTCGACGACCAACCCGGCATTCTCTCCACTCTCTCCAACATCTTGGAGGACGAGGGCTATGAGGCCTTGGGCACCGACAGCGGTGAGGAGGCTCTACGCATCTACCGCGAGCAGCGGCCGGATGTCGTCTTCCTCGATATCTGGCTGCCGGACCGGGACGGCCTGGAGACGCTGCAGGCCCTCCGGGACCTGGATCCCACCGCGGCGGTGGTGATGATTTCCGGCCACGGCACCACCTCCACGGCGGTACGGGCCATCAAGCTCGGAGCCTATGACTACATCGAGAAGCCCCTGTCCTATCAGCGGGTGATGGATGCTGTCACCGGCGCCCTGGGACTGCGCCGGCAGGACGCCGGCCCTGCAAAGGTCGCGGACAATCTGGAGGCTGCCAACCTCGAAGGCAAAGCGGTGGGCGTGGAGCCGCAGCGGCGCCTGGAAGCTCCGCCGCTGCTGCCCCAAGTGCAGGTGTCGGAGCGCCCCCAGCGCACCCTCAGCACCAACAAGGTGATCTACGGGCTGGGCCTGCATTCGGGCACCCGCACCGGGCTGGTGCTCCAGCCGCTGCCGCCGGATAGCGGCATCCACCTCCAGACCATTCCCTCCGGCACCCTGATCCCCGCCCACGTCAGCCACGTGGGGGACACCGACTACGCCACCACCTTGGATCGGGACGGCGAGAATATTCGCACCGTCGAGCATCTGCTCTCAGCGCTCCATGCCGCCGGCATCACCAATCTGTTGATCAAGGTCCACGGTGAGGTGCCGGTGCTCGACGGCTCGGCGGCGGAGTTCTGTCGCACTCTGCGGGAGGTAGGTATCGCGGACCAGGACGCGCCCCGCCGGGAGCTGGTGGTGGATCGCCGCTACGAGGTGGGGGAGGGGGAGAAAAGCCTGGTGGCGGAGCCCTACGATGGCTTCTGCGTTTCCTACCAGCTGCGCTACCCGGCGCCGGTGGGGGAGCAGCACTACGAGTTCGAGATGGACAGCTTCGAGGCCTACGAACGGGAGATCGCCCCGGCCCGTACCTTCGGTTTCATGCGCGATCTGAAGATGCTCAACGAGCTGGGGTTGGGGTCCGGTGGTCGGCTGGACAATTTCATCTTGGTGGGCGAGGACAACGTCATCAACACCGAGCTGCGTTTTCCCGACGAGTTCGCCCGCCACAAGATCCTCGACATCGTCGGCGATCTCTACATGCTCGGCTACCCCATCCGCGGCAAGATCACCGCCCGCCTCACCGGTCACCGCGACAACATCGCGATGCTGCGAGCGATCCAAGCGGCGAGCTGATCCGAATACCTCATTGAACACGGCTTGGGAGCGCGGCCTCGTCCGCGCGGCCTAGTCCGTGCGGCCTAGTCCGTGCGCCTCGAGCATTCAAGTGTCCGGCCTCCCGGTAGCGGAGGAGAGCGCTGCAACGATGGAGAAGGGTTGCATGCATCGAAGTCATGACGACTGCACGAGAGCCCGGGAAGGTCGCCGGGGAGTGGCCGCGTGGGGGGCGGTGGTTCTGCTGATTTTGGCCGCGTGCTCCGGCGGTCAGGAACCCGGGGACGCCGACCGCCTCCAGGGGCGGCTGGTACTCACCGGCTCGAGCACGGTGGCGCCCTTGGCAGGGGAGATCGCCAAGCGTTTCGAAGCGGAGCATGCCGGCGTACGAGTGGACGTTCAGACCGGCGGCTCGTCCCGGGGCATCGCCGACGTCCGCCGGGGAACGGCGGATATCGGCATGGTCTCCCGGGCCCTGGCGCCGGAGGAGGCGGATCTCGACTCCCACACCGTCGCCCTCGACGGCGTCACCCTCATCGTCCACGGCAGCAATCCGGTGGCGGAGCTCGACGCAGACCAGGTGGTGGCCATCTACACCGGCGAGGTGGCGGATTGGTCGGAGGTGGGTGGGGAGCCCGGTCCCATCACTGTGGTGCACAAGGCGGAGGGACGCTCGACGTTGGAGGTCTTCCTGGAGCATTTTGGCCTCGACAACCGTCAAGTGCAGCCGACGGTGATCATCGGCGACAACCAACAAGGGGTGCAGACGGTGCTCGGGGATCCCAACGCCCTGGGCTATGTCTCCATCGGCGCGGCGCAAGTAGAGGTGGATCGGGGGGGCGCGCTCAAGTTGTTGCCCCTGGGGGGAGTGGCTCCGTCGGTGGCCAGCGTCCGGGACGGCTCGTTCCCTCTCTCTCGCCAGCTCAACTTGGTGACCTTGGGACCGGTGTCGCCGCTGGCTCGGGCGTTCCTCGACTACTCTCGTTCTCCGGCGGTGTACGACCTGGTGGAGGCTCAATATTTCGTCACGGTCGACCTTGGCAGCGACGCCGGCTGATCGCGCTCTGCGCTGGGGCACCGGCACGCTGGCGGCCCTGGCCGCCGGTGTGATGGGGTTGATCCTGATCTTCCTGGCTCGGGACGCCTGGCCGGCGCTGTCGTCGGTGGGATTGGAGCGTTTCTTCGGCGACCCGTCCTGGCATCCCACCGGGGGAGCGCAGGCGGGGTCCTTCAACCTCACTCCCATGCTTGCCGGTACCCTCGCCGCCAGCTTCGGCGCCTTGGTCTTGGCGACGCCGGCGGGGATCCTCGCCGCCCTCTTCTGCCGCTACTACGCCCCGCCCTCGATCGGTGGGATCTTCCGCCGTCTGCTGGAGTTGCTGGCGGGCATTCCCTCGGTGGTCTATGGGTTCTGGGGCTTGGTGACCTTGGCGCCGCTGATCCGCCGCTGGGAGCCGCCGGGGCAAAGCCTGCTCACCGGCGTCCTGATCCTGGCGTTGATGATCCTGCCCACCGTCGCCCTGCTCTCGGAGGCGTCGTTGCGGGCGGTGCCGGCGAGCTATCTGCGCGGTGCGGCGGCCCTCGGGCTGGGCCCTTGGGCGACCCTCTCCGGAGTCGTGCTGCCAGCGGCCCGCAACGGCATCGCCGTCGCCGTGCTGCTGGCCACGGGGCGGGCGGTGGGGGAGACCATGGCGCTGCTGATGGTCACCGGCAATGTGGTGCAGGTTCCCGCCAGCGTTTTCGATCCGGTGCGCACCCTCACCGCCAACATCGCTTTGGAGCTCGGCTATGCCTTGGACCACCACCGGTCGGCGCTCTTCGTCAGCGCCCTGGTGTTGATGGCGATGATCGTCGCCCTGGTGGCGGCGGCGGAGTGGCTTGCCCGGGGGCGCCGCCGTGGCTGAAGCGCCGGGTCTGCGCCTGAAGGCCGGCGGAGGGAGCGGCAGCGCCCCTTGGGCGGATCGCTGCGCCGCGGTGGCGGCCTGGGGCGTCGCCTTGGTGATCACCGCGGTCTTCCTGTGGCTGCTGGCGGATCTGGTGCGCCACGGCTTGCCCCAGCTTTCTCTCTCGCTGCTGCTGGAAGCACCGCGGGACGCCGGCCGCGCCGGAGGCCTGGCCCCGATCCTGGTGTCGACCCTGATGATCCTCGCCGTCTGTCTGGCGGTGAGCACCCCCATCGGCCTCGGCACCGCCCTCTTGCTGGCGGAGCTGACCCGCGGAGACGGGCTTTTCGGCACCCTGGTGCGGCGCTCCCTGGACGTGCTGGCGGGGGTTCCCTCCATCGTCTTCGGCCTCTTTGGCAACGCCTTCTTCAGCCTCTATCTGGGGTTGGGCTTTTCGATTCTCTCCGGCGGTTTGACCCTGGCGTGCATGGTCCTGCCGATTCTCATCCGCGCCACCGAGGCCGGCTTTCGCTCGGTGCCCGACGAGTACCGCCGCGCCGCTGCCGCCCTGGGCCTGTCTCGCAGTGCCACCATCTGGCGCATCCTCCTGCCCGCTGCGACGCCGGGGCTGGTGGTGGGGCTGGTGCTGGGCATCGGCCGGGCACTGGCGGAGACGGCAGCGCTGCTCTTCACCAGCGGCTACGTCGACCGCATGCCCGGCTCCTGGCTCGATTCCGGCAGGTCACTGTCGGTGCACATCTATGATCTGGCGATGAACGTTCCCGGCGGCGAGGATCGGGCCTTCGCCGCCGCCCTGGTGCTCATCGCTCTACTCCTGGGGGTGAGTGGTCTTACCTCGTGGATCGCCGAGCGCTGGTTGCACCGGCGGATCACCCGAACCTGAATCCCCAAACCGATGAGCCCAAGCCGATGAGCCGTTCAACGCCGAGGAAGCCATGACCCAAGACCCCCAAGAGCGCCCCTGGACCCAGCACCCCTGGGATCGGCGGGAGGAATGCTGCCCGACCCGCGAACCCTGTCTGGTGGTGCAGGATCTGGCGGTGAGCTATGGCTCCAAGGCCGCGCTACGGGGCGTCTCGCTGCCGGTGCACCGGGGCTGCATCACCGCCGTCATCGGGCCTTCCGGCTGCGGCAAGAGCACCTTCCTGTCGAGCCTCAACCGGCTCACCGATTTGATCCCGGACTGCCGGGTCCAGGGCCGGGTGATGTTGGAAGGGGAGGACGTCCTCGATCCCCACGTCGATTTGTTGCGCCTGCGGCGGCGGGTGGGGATGATCTTCCAGAAGCCCAATCCCTTTCCCCTCTCGGTGCTCAAAAACCTCACCTTCCCGCTGCGGCAACACGGGATCAAGGGCGGCGGGGAGCGCCGGCGGCGAGCCGAAGAGGGGCTGCGGCAGGTGGGGCTGTGGGAGGAAGTGAAGGATCGCCTGGAGGCTCCGGCGGGCAATCTTTCCGGCGGTCAGCAGCAACGGCTGTGTTTGGCCCGGGCGCTGCTGCTGGAGCCGGAGGTGATCCTCCTGGACGAGCCTTGCAGCGCCCTCGATCCCCTCGCCAGTGCCGTGGTGGAGGATCTCATCGAGCGCCTGCGGGGACGCTATACGACGATCATCGTCACTCACAATCTGGCGCAGGCCCGGCGCATCGCCGACGACGTGGCCATGTTCTGGGTCGACGGCGGCAGCGGCACCCTGGTGGAGCACGGCCCGGTGCAGGGCATCTTCGAAGCCCCGCGGCACGAGATCACCGCCGCCTACGTCGCCGGTGCTCGGGGATGAGAGAAGAGTCGTAGGGTGGGCAACCGCCCACCAGGCTGGTCAGGGAACTATTTCACCAGCCCCAGCCGGCGCATCATCTCTTCGTCGGTGGTGCCGGGGGCGGCGGGGGGGACGTAGAGGGTGGAGATGGCGGAGATGTCCGCCTCCATGAGGCGATTCAACGGGCAGGTCTCGATGGACGGCTCGCATACCGCGTATTGGGCCGCGGCGTAGACGGTGACCGGGTGGTCCGCCGGGTAGAACTCCCCCAGGTGCTCGATGAGCACTCGGAGTCCCTGCTCATGGAAGCGTTGTTTGGGGCGGTAGCCGATCTCTCCGATGACCCCGATCTGCCACAGCACCAGGTGGCTGGTGGTGTCGAAGACCCGGCGGCGGACCAGGAAGTCGGTGGCTTCAAAGCTTTGACAGCCGAAGTCGGCGGGGTCGATGCCGAGATCCGCGAACAGGCAGTCCTCGGCGGAGATCCCCGCCAGCATCTCGGCCTCGAAGCCTTCTTCCCGGGCTTCGGCGATGGCTTTGTGGGAGGGGTAGACGAAGACCCCGGGATGGCCATAGAGGGCCATGCAGACGTGCTCACCGGCCCGGACGTAGGCGAGGGTGCGGGCGATCATCTGACGGTAGGAGTCGATGCGCCGCAAGTCTTCCGAGTAGCAGTCTTCGAGGGACTCGTGGCGGGGGTTGAGCTTGCGGATCCAAGCCTTGGTGATGGGATCGGCGACCAGGTAGAGCAGGCGATCCGCCTGCTCCATGGCCGCCCGGGATTCGATGGTGGTCTGGGCCACGGAGCGGATGCCCGTGCCCACTACGACCAGGGAGCCGCGGGAATCCCCTCCACGGCGTTCCTGGCTCTGGGTGGTGAGGTCAGATGTCGACACGGCGGAAACGGGTCCGGAAATCAGCTCGCTGGATTTGACTCGTCACCGCCGTTGGTCGAACGACAGACTTCAGACCGGCAGAGGGAGTTCGGCGACGGTGGACTGAACGAAGATGGGCCGCGGTTCCGTGGGCTCCAGGCCGGAGCTGGCACAGTTGCGGATCTCCTGAGCATCACGACGGACGACGGCGTTGCGCTCGCGGTCTCCGAGTCCCATCTCCGTGGCCACCCGATGGGGGTCCCGGCGGAACTCGCGCAAGCGTGCTGGGTTCTCGGAAAGCTCGATGAGGAAGTCGGTGAGATTGATGGACATGGCGAACCTCCTTTCCTACGGTTCAACAGCTCGGATGCCGACGACCTGACGTCGGTCAGGGCTGTTGATACTTTCAGCTGTAATCATCAGAATTATATTGTAAAAAACGAGCTGTACTTATACCCTAGCAAGTATTTTTCTGCGCGTCAAATACACTTTTTCGGAAATCTGTAAAGTGATGCCTATTTTCGTCCATCCTCGGATTCTGTGCTGGAAAAGTCCGTTTGGGTGGGTTCAGGATCTCCCAGGACGAAACTAAAAATTGTCCCCTCTCCAGACCTGGACTCGTACCAGATGCGCCCTCCGTGGCGGTGGATGAGGGTGCGCACGTAAACCAGGCCCATGCCGTCGCCGGGGGTGTCCGGCAGGCCACCGCGGCCGAAAATGCGGAAGACTTTGGCCCGCTGCTCCTCCGGAATACCGCGGCCGTTGTCGCGCACGTGGAAGTAGGTCCGGCCCCATTTTTCCTGGTGGAAGACCTCGATCTTGCCCGGGCGCTCGGGCACCAGGTAGCGCAGACTGTTGTCCAGGAGCTGGGTCATGATCTCGGCCAGGGAGGTGCGGTCGCCGTAGACCTTGGGGAGCAACCCCACCCGGATGCTGGCGCCGGCCTGCCGACGCTCGGGGGCCAGACCTTCCACCACCTCCAGGGTCAGCTGACGCATGTCTACCATGCCGAGGTCGAGCTCCCGGCGACTGATGCGGGAGAGCTTGAGGACCGGGCCGATGAGACCGTCCATGCGCTCGGAGGCGGATTCGATGAAGCTCAGGGCCTCCGGCATATCCTCGTCGAGGACCTGCCGCGCCCGCTGGCGGAGCTCGTCGTCGACTTTTTCCAGCACTGGCTCGATCTCCTCCTGACCCTCCGTCAGGGCCAGCTTGAGCTCGCCGCTGAAGCCCTTGAGGTTGACCAGGGGAGCCCGCAGATCGTGGGCGGCGATGGCCAGGAAATCCGCCTTCTCGCGGCTCAGGGCTTTGAGCTCCTGGTTGGTTAGCTGCAGCTGACGGTTGGCGAATTCGAGGCGCCGGTTGGTCTCCTCCAGATGATCCCGCTGGCGTTGGATCTCGTCCGTGCGTTCCTCGATGGTGGCCTGGAGCCGTTCCCGCCGCGCCAGCAGGCGTTGCATGCGGAGGGTGAAGAGGAGACGGGCGAAGGCGAGGAGGAGGATGCCGGCGAAGATCTTGAACAGAGTGGTCTGGTAGAAGAGCGGCGGCACTCGGAAACTGAAGGCGGCGGTGCCCACGGGATCCTCACGGCCCGGGAGGAAGGCGGCGACCTGCAGGCTGTATCGGCCCGGCGGCAGGTTGGTGTAGGTGGCGAAGCGCTGAGAGCCGTTGTCGATCCAACGGTCGTCGAAGCCCTCCAAACGATGCCAGAAGCGCAGCAGCCGAGGCTGATGAAAGTCGATGGCGGTGTAGCGCAGCTCGAGCTCCTGGGCTCTGGGGTCGAGACGCAATCCGGGGGCCGGCGGCAGGATCTCGCCGTCCTGGCGCAGGGACTCCACCAGCACCGGAACCTCCCGCACGACGGCCGAGCTGGACTGGTCGAAGAGCATCAGGCCGGCCTTGGAGGTTCCCGCCCAGAGGTGCCCCTGGAGGTCGACGAAGAGGCTGAGCACGGTGGCGCTGGAGGGTTCCGGGGTCAGAGCCCCGGGCTGGAGGATCTCCGCCCGCCGAATCGTCGGCCCGAGCTCCGCCGAGGTGCCGGCGGAGCTGTGGCGGGGCCTCCGCGGCATGGTGAGCAGGCCGTTGCGGGTCCCGAGCCATAGGTCGCCGAGGTGGTCTTCCAGCAATGCGAAGACGATGCGGTCCGCCAGCTCCGGCACCAGCCCCAGCGGCTCGAGGGTCTGGGGGTCGATGCGATTGACCCCGCCGTTGAGGGTGGCGGCCCAGATCTCGGCGCCGCGTCCGGGGCCGATGGCGATGATCAGATCGTCGCTCAGGCCTTCCCGGGTGGTGACGGCGAGGAAGCGCTGCTCGCTGCCTTTCCCCAGGCGGGCCAGGCCGCCCTCGGTACCGACCCACAGCCGGCCTTCGGGGTCGGTCCAAAGGGTTTGGATGGTGTTGTGGGGCAGCCCGTCGGCGGTGGTGAAGGTAGTGAGGCTGGCGCCGTCCCAGCGGCTGAGGCCGTTGCGGGTGGCGATCCACAGGTGGCCGTGGAGGTCGAGGGTCAGGTCCTGAATGGTCTGGTCGAGGCGGCCGTCGCTGCCGGAAAAGTGGTGGAAGACGCCCTGGCGATAGTAGGTGAGCCCCCGCGGGGTGGCGATCCACAGCGTGCCGCCGGCGTCGATGGCCAGGGCGTTGATCAGGTTGTGCTCCAGTTGGGGCGTATTGAGGCGGTCGAAGACGTTGAAGCGCAGGCCGTCGAAACGGGCCAGCCCTTCCTGGGTGCCGATCCACAGATAGCCGAGGGGGTCCTGGGCGATGGCGGTGACGGTGTTCTGGGGCATGCCGTCAACGGAGCGCCAGATCTGCCAGTCGGGACCGCTGAGGGAATGGGCGGCGGCATGGTTCGGCACCAGGGCGAGTAGCGGCAGCAGGCCCAGGAGGCATCGGGACAGGCTCCGCAGCATCGCTGAGAAGGCTGGAACCGGCCGGCCGTGCCCCGTCAAAACATGCGCCGTCAAGCCGTGGGCCGTCAGATCACGCGCCATGGGTCTGGTCCCGATGTCGCTTGGGCAGGCTGAAGCTGAAGACCGTTCCCTGGTTCTCTTCGCTCTCGAACCAGATCCGCCCGCCGTGACGCTCGATGAGGGTACGGACGAAGGCCAGTCCCACGCCTTCGCCGGGAACGTCCCCGGCACCGGCGCGGCCGAAGATTTTGAACACCTGATGCGCCTGGTCTTCGGCGATGCCGCGGCCGTTGTCGCGGACGTGGATCACCACCTCCGAACCCTGCTCTTCGGCGCTGATCTCCACCCGCCCCGGCCGCTGGGGGTCGAGGTAGTTGACGGCGTTGTTGAGTAGGTTCTCCATCACCTGCTTCATGGAGCCGCGATCCGCCTGCACCACCGGCAGGTCGCCCACCGTCACCCGCACCCGATTGCGCGAGATCTGGTAGGTCAGACTGCGCAGGGTCTCGTGGACCAAGGCGCGCATATCCACCGGCTGTAACACCAGCTTCTGCCGCCCCAGCTGGGAGAGGGCGAGGAGGGCGTCGATGAGCTGGTCCATGCGCTCGGTCGAGCTGTCGATGAAGCCCAGAGCCTCGGGCATGTCCTCGACGAAGGCCATGTGCAGTCGGCGGCGGGCGCGGGCGTCGAGGTGCTTCTCGCCGGCGGCCAGGACCTCGCCCAAGACCTTCAGGGCGCCGTGGATCTCCCCGGCGAAGCCCTTGAGGTTGACCAGCGGGGTGCGCAAGTCGTGGGCGGCGATGGCCAGGAAGTCGGCGTTCTCCCGGTCCAGGTTGGCCAGCTCGTCGTTGATCCGCCGCAGCTGCCGGTTGGCGTGGGCCAGCTGCCGGTTGGCCGCTCCCAGCTCCTCCTTGCGCTCCAGGACCTCGGCGGTGCGCCGGCTGATGATCTCCTCCAGCCGCCGGTTGCGGTCCTGGAGTCGCCGAAAGCGCAGCTGGT
>JAXHTF010000025.1 GCA_034211275.1 Acidobacteriota bacterium | reverse complement strand
GACGAGCTGATAGCGTCCCTCGAGCATGATGCGCAAGAGCAGGCGGCTATCGTCGTTGTCCTCGATGACGGCGAGGGTGGGCAGAGAAGATGCTTCCGGCTGGTTCGTGCTCACCGGCAAGCTATAGCATTCGATCAATCCTAACTCATCCCCAAGACGCTACTGCGCCGAGGCTCCACGAGCTATCCCCCGAACCCCGAGAAGGGCTCCCCTTGCACTAGAATTCTGTTGCACCGCAATCCCGTGCACCAGGATTGCCATCACCCCCGGTATCGTCGAAAGTCCCCATCCCTCCACGCCATGATCTCCACCAGCGCACCCAGCCCCCAGCCTCCCACGCCGGCTTCCGACGCCGAGCTGGAAAACGCCTGGCATCCTCCCCAGCGGGGGCGCACGGCGGTGCTGCTTTCCGGCGGGGTGGACAGCTCGGTGGCGCTCCATCTGCTGGCGGCGGAGCATCGGGAGCGGCTCACCGCCTTCTATCTGAAGATCTGGCTCGAGGACGAGGTGGCGTTCCTGGGGGACTGCCCGTGGGAAGACGATCTGGCCTTTGCCCGCCAGGTGTGCGCCGACGCCGGTGTGCCGCTGGAGGTCATCCCCCTGCAGCGGGAGTACCGCCAACGCATCGTCGCCTACTCCCTCGACGAGCTACGCGCCGGCCGTACCCCCAGCTCCGACGTGCTGTGCAACCAGCAGATCAAATTCGGCGCCTTCCTCGACGCCGTGGGGCCGGAAGTGTCGGCGGTGGCCTCGGGGCACTATGCCCGTCGGATCGTGACCGGGGAGCAGGAAGACCGGGCTCTGCTCGCCCGCAGCCCGGATCCGGTGAAGGATCAAACCTACTTCCTCGCCCGCCTTTCCCGGGAGCAGGTCCAGCACTGCCGCTTCCCCATCGGCCATCTGTACAAATATCAGGTGCGGAGGCTGGCGGAGGACCTCGCCCTCCCCAATCGCCATCGTCCGGACAGCCAAGGGATTTGCTTCCTGGGCAAAATCCCTTTCCGCGAGTTCATCCGCCATCACCTGGGAGAACGGCCCGGGGAGATCCGCCACGCCGAAACCGGTGAGCGCCTCGGCGAGCACCGCGGCCATTGGTTCCATACCCTGGGCCAGCGCAAGGGATTGGGGCTCTCCGGCGGCCCCTGGTACGTCGTGGGCAAGAACTCCGAAGAGAATCTGCTGCTGGTCTCCCACCGCGAGCGCTTGCAGCAATGGGCTCCCGAGAGCTTCGAGGTGGAGGCCCTACACTGGCTCGGCGAGCCCTTGCCCCTCCCCGCCGGCAGCCTCGATGAAAGCTCGGCCCTTAGGGTCCGCCTGCGCCATGGCGGAGCCCTTCTACCCTTTCGCCTGGAGACCTCTGAACCGAACCGGGCTCGGGTTTTCCTGGGCCAGGGCGACCCCGGCATTGCGCCGGGACAATTTGCGGTTTTCTATGAAGAAAACATCTGCATAGGCTGCGGAATTATCTCCAACACGCAATCTACCGACAGCCCGTAGTAGGTT
Organism: Acidobacteriota bacterium; assembly: GCA_034211275.1. NCBI lineage: Bacteria > Pseudomonadati > Acidobacteriota > Acidobacteriota bacterium. The sequence continues at coordinate 53,389 of JAXHTF010000025.1, read as the reverse complement.
AAGGGCACAAGTCTGGGACGAAGCTGACAATCCCGCCGGCTCACGATCCCGGCGTTTGGAGGAGCAATGCGCTACTTCTTGGCTGCCGTTGTCATCACCCTCAGCTTGGGCCTGAGTCCCCTTGCCACCGCGGCGGAAGCGCCGCAGCAGACCGCCGTCGTCGGCCCGGCATGGGAGATGGTGGAGTCGTTTTTAGGACAGGTTCGGGCCGTGCTGAGCTTGGACATGGACCGGGCCGAGCGGCCCCAAACCATCGACCGCTTGCAGAAGGCCGTCGACGAGGATGGCACGACGGGCACGACCAACCCCAATGGAGATATCGGATCCGGCCTGGATCCCAATGGCTAGGAGGTGACCCTGAGCCTCCTCCACTCCAGGCGGTGCTGGCGCAAGTTCGCGATATTCGAGCTCGCCTCTTCGACGAGAGCTAGCGTCAGCCCCGCCTGGCCGTTGCGGAGCATATCGGCAATGGCAGCAGAGATTACCTTGTTGTTGCGGAGAGGCTCGAGCAATACGAGCATTTCCTGAGCGGCTTGGTACGCCTCCGCGTAGTGTCTCTGGAGGAGCCGCGCACGAATCAGGTCGCAGCTGATCATCGCTGCCTCACCGAGATGATTCTGCCGGAAATGCACCGAGGCGGCTTCGAGGAGCTCGGCGGCGCGATCGTATTCTCCCAAGGCACAAAGCAGCTGCCCCTCGAACCAATCCAGTTTCGGTTTGGCCCAAACGGCTGCCTCCCCGGGCTCCGCGCGCGCCTGCCGGAGATACTCCTGTGCCAAATCGAAGTCTCCCAGCTCTCGATAACAAAGCGCTTTGTACTCCAACCCTGTGATGCGATTGCGCGCCTGCTCCTCAGCGAGCAGCTCCAGAGCGGCCGAGTGAATCTGAATGGACTCCTCGTAGCGCCCCAGGTTGTAAAGCCAAATGCCCCGGTCGATGAGGGCCGGGCCTAGGGCTCGATGCTGCCCCGTGCGCAAGAAGTGTGTGGCGGCAGCGTCGGCCAGACGGAGCGCTTCTTCAAGGTCTCCCGTGGCTGCAACGACATAGCCCATGCGCTGCAGCAAGGAGCCCAAAGCGGCCACGTCATCGCTGGCAGCTGCCAATTCTAGGCCGCAATGGATGATCGAAGCCGCTTCTTCAAGCCTCCAGAGATGCCGCAAGCTCGAACCCGCAACTCCCAGCAGCTGCGGCAGAAGCTCGAGCTCCACCATCGAGACCGCACCTTCAGCGAGGCTCAGGGTTCCCGCGGGATCCGTATACCGCTTGCGGTCCAGACTCTGTAGAAAGGTCGCTCCAACCCCGGGGCCTTCTTCCCCGGAGCGGAAGCGTTCCCAGGCACGGTCGACGATCTCCGGCGCCTCGCCGAGAGGCCGATCGAGCTCCAAACCGTGAGAGGAACCCACCTGCCGCCGCACGAAGGCCACCGGGTCCAGGCCGAGAAAATCCAGGATCGCCAGCATGTGACGGGTGCTGACGTCGCCAGCGCGAATACGGCCGTGCCACCATCCCGTGGACCAACCCAAGGCTCGCTCCATGGCGCTGATGGTGCCGTAGGGCCGGCGCCGCAGCTCCTGGTCCAGAGCCTCGAAGAGCGGGGACGCATTCCGCTGCTTATGCCCTGTCACGGTGGCTCCTCCTCAACATTGCTTTCAGGTTGTACCTAGAGCCATACTACACGACAGAAGTGAGAAGCCTCAAACCGCTGCCAATGAAGGCCCCCCTGGGCGGCTCACGAATCCTCTCCCCTACGCTCCAAGACCTGATCGAGAATCCTCTGGGGATCGCTCCAGCCGGTCTCGTCCTGAACGTCTCGGCACGCCGCCAGGAGCCGGCCGATCTCGGGACCGGGCTCGAAGCCCCGGGCCAGCAGATGGCGCCCCAACACCACGTCTTGGGCCACGGTTTCCGCCTGTCCCACAGCCTCCATTTGGTCCAGGAACTCGTCGCCGGCGGGGAAATGGCGCGCCAGGGCGTCGGGGGTGGTGCGGCCGAAGTGATCCGCCCGCGCCAGACGATAGAGCAGACGGTAGTCGATCTCCGCCGCCGCCAGCTTGCGGGTCAGCCGGCGATAGGCCTTGGGCTTGGCGCCGTTCCTGGGCAGCAGGCCCGGCGCCAGATGAAAACGCACCAGGGCCACCACCTGGTCGGTCAGGCGGTGAGCGGCGCGCAGCCGCCCGAGCATTCGGACGGTGGGCTCCGCGCCCTCCTCGTCGTGGCCGGGGGAAACGATGTGGCCACCCCGCTCGGCGGTAGTGGCGGGCTTGCCGATGTCGTGGCACAGGGCCCCGAACATCAGCGGCAGATCCACCTCCGGATCTCCCTGACGCAGCGCCGCCGCCTCGTCCAGCACCAGCAGCGTGTGCTCCCACACGGTGCCCTCGGGATGCCACTCCGGGTCCTGAGGCACTCCCACCATCGCCTCCAACTCCGGGAAAAAGCGCAGCAGGCCGGTGTTCTCGAGGAATTCGAAACCCAGGGACGGCCGGCGGGCCCTGAGCAGCAGCTTGCGGAGCTCTTCGAAGACCCGCTCGCCAGCCAGGTCGGATAGATCCAGGCTGGCACACAGGCTCACCAACTCGTCGTCGGGCTCCATCTCCAACCGCGCCCGGAACTGCGCCACCCGCAGGGCGCGCAGGGAGTCCTCCGAGAAGGTCTGAGAATCCGTCGCCCGCAGGATCCCCCGCTCCAGATCCCGCCGGCCGTCGTAGGGGTCGAGGATCTCGCCGGTGAGGGGATCGTAGGCGATGCTGTTGACGGTGAGATCGCGGCGCCGGGCGGCGGTCTCGAAGTCGAGCTCCGGATCCAGCTCGACGATGAAGCCGCGGTGGCCGCGGCCGGTCTTGGAGTCCCGGCGGGGGATGGAGAAATCGGCGTCGATGCCTTTGACCTTGAGCACCCCGAAGGCGCGGCCCACGGCGATCACCTCGCCGAGCTCGGAGAGGGCCGCCTCCAGCCGATCCAGAGGCAGCCCATAGACCTCCAGGTCGTAGTCCTTGGAAGCGTGGCCCCGGAGCAGATCCCGCACCACCCCACCCACCAACAGGGCTCGACCGCCACGGCGGCGCAGATGGCGGGCGAGACGGACGATCTCCGGGTTGATTTCGAAGGGGGGAATCATCAGCAATCGGAAGGCTCTGAACACCGAATGGAAACGAACTGGAGCTTAGCAGACGGGATCGATCTCCATGGAGCATTGGGCGGTCTCTCGAAGTCGGTACCGAAGCGGAGATGGCCGACCATCCAGCCTTTTTGGCCCGGCTTTCGATGCCCCCGCCATCCGCCCCTCCCGGCGGTCATCTGATGGCGAGTCGATGGCAGCTGCGAAGCGGCTCGGGATAGGATCCGCATCGAGCTCCACCCGAGCTCTCCCTGAGGGCTCTCATTCCGAAAGCTCTCAGTCCAAAGCCCCACAACCTTTCAAACAACCATGAGCTCTTCCACCACCCCCTCCTCAGCCCTCGGCGATGCACCGGCGAGCTCGACGGATTCCGCAGGTCCGACGTCCGTCCGGCGGGTGGTGGTGGCCTCCGCCAACCCGGTCAAGGTGCGGGCCACCGAGCTGGCGCTGGCGCACATGTTCCCGGACCAGCCCTTCGAGGTCGAGGGCCACGCCACCGAATCCGGGGTCGCGGACCAACCGCGCACCGAGGCGGAAACCCTCGCCGGCGCTCGCCAGCGGGCCGCTGCCGTCGCCCGGGAGCATCCCCAAGCGAGGCTGTGGCTGGGCATCGAGGGCGGTATCGAGGACCGCAACGGAGAAATGATGGCCTTCGCCTGGGTGGTGGCCCGCGGCGCTGAGGTCGAGGGCGACCAGATGGAAGGAAAGGGCCGCTCCGCCAGCTTCGTGCTGCCGCCGGAGGTCCGCCGGCTGGTGCTCTCGGGACTGGAGCTCGGGGACGCCGACGACCGCGTCTTCGGCACCGAGGGCTCGAAGCGCAAGGGCGGCGCCGTGGGGTTGCTCACCGGCGGCGCTCTGGACCGGGCGGGCCTCTACGAGCAAGCGGTGCTCCTGGCCCTCATCCCGCTGCGCTCCCCCGCGCTATACTCCCCCCTTCCCGCTGGCTCCTGAGCCCCGAGATCAAAGCCGGAGCCCGCATCGGCGGCGCGTTGTCGCTCCCCGAATCCGTCAACCAAGCTCCGTCTTCACCGCCATGTATCACCGCATCGTCGTCAAGCTCGGCACCAGCGTTCTCACCGGCGGTACCGCCGAGCTCGACCGTGCCCAAATGGTGGAGATCGCCCGCCAGTGCGCGGCGCTGCACTCCGAGGGGCGGGAGGTGCTGGTGTGCAGCTCCGGCGCCATCGCCGCCGGCCGCGAAAGCCTGAACTTCCCCGACCTACCCACCACCGTCGCCGCCAAACAGATGCTCGCCGCCGTCGGCCAGACCCGGCTGATGCTCATCTGGCAACAGCTCTTCGGCCTCTACCGCATCCAGGTGGGGCAGGTGCTGCTCACCCGCGCCGACGTCAAGAACCGCAACCGCTACCTCAACGCCTGCGACACCCTGCGAACCCTCCTGGAGCACCGCATCATCCCCATCGTCAATGAGAACGATGCGGTGGTGACCTCCGAGATCAAGGTCGGCGACAACGACAATCTGTCGGCACTGGTGGCGCTGCTTTCGGAAGCCGAGCTGCTGATCCTGCTCACCGACCAGCCGGGGCTCTACACCGCCGACCCGCGGTCCGATCCCGAGGCGGAGCTGATCCCCGAGGTGCGCACCATCGACGCCACCCTGCGCCGGCTCGCCGGCGGCAGCGTCAGCGGTCTGGGAGTGGGGGGCATGGCGACCAAGCTGCAAGCGGCGGATATTGCCCGGCGCTCCGGCGCCGACGTGGTCATCGCCTCCGGCCACGCCCCGGACGTCCTGCGCCGCCTGGTCGCCGGCGAGTCCGTGGGCACCCGCTTCCCGGCCCTGGAGACGCCGCTGGAACAGCGCAAGCGCTGGATCTTCGCCAGCCACAAGCCCGAGGGCCGGCTGCGGGTGGACGCTGGCGCCGAGCGCGCCCTCAAGGAGAGCCGCGGTAGCCTGCTGCCGGCGGGGATCGTGGAGGTGAAAGGGCAGTTCGAGCGTGGCGACGCGGTGGAGATCGTCAACCAGGAAGGCGACGAGCTGGCCCGAGGCATCACCCGCTACGACAGCGACGACCTGCGGCGCATCCGCGGATGTCGCTCCGACCAGATCGAGTTCCGCCTCGGCTACGCCTACGGGCCGGTGGCGGTGGATCGCCGCGACATGATCGTGGTTTAGAGCAGCTTTTCCAGGAGAGACACGATGATCGACCTCAATGCCATGGGCCAGCGCGCCCAAGCCGCCAGCCGGCGCCTGGCGACCCTCACCAGCGAGCAGAAGAACGCCGCCCTGGCGGCCCTCGCCGACGGCCTGGAAGCTCACGCCGAGAGCCTCGCCGAGGCCAACCGGCAGGATCTGGAAGCAGGTCGCCAGGCCGGCCTCAGCGACGCCCTGCTGGACCGCCTGCTCCTCGACACCGGCCGCATCACCGCCCTCGCCGCCGACGTGCGCAAGGTCATCGATCTGCCGGATCCGGTGGGCAAGGAAATCGACCGCCGCACCCTTCCCAACGGCATGGAGCTGATCCGCCGGCGGGTTCCCCTGGGGGTGGTGGGAGTGATTTACGAGGCGCGGCCCAACGTCACCGTGGACATCGCCTCCCTGTGCCTGAAGACCGGCAACGCCGCCATCCTGCGGGGCGGCAAGGAGACTCTGACCACCAATCGGGCGCTGATCCGGGTGATCGCCGATGCCCTGGAGAGCGCCGGGGTACCCCGGGATGCGGTGCAGGCCATCGACGACCCGGACCGCGCCCTGGTCACCCAGCTGCTGCGCCTGGACCGCTGGGTGGACATGATCGTCCCCCGCGGCGGCGCCGGTCTGCACCAGCTGTGCAAGGAGCAGGGGACCATCCCGGTGATCACCGGCGGCATCGGCATCTGCCACATCTTCCTGGACGAGACGGCAAATCTTGAGCGCGCGGTGGACATCGTGGAGAACGCCAAGGTCCAGCGCCCCAGCGTGTGCAACGCCCTCGACACCCTGCTGGTGCATCGGGCCGTGGCGGAACAGGCCCTGCCGCCCATCGCCCAGCGGCTGGCGGCCAGCGGCGTCGAGCTGCGAGCCGACGAGACGGCACGGCAGATTCTCGACAGCGCCGGCACCGGAGCCAAGGTCGTGGCCGCCGGCGACGGCGACTTCGATCAGGAATGGCTGTCGTTGATCCTCGGCATCCGGGTGGTGGACAACCTCGACCAGGCCATCGAGCACATCCAGCAGCACAGCACCCAGCACTCCGACAGCATCCTCACCCGCAGCCAGCAGCACGCCGACCGCTTCGTCCAGGAGATCGACTCGGCGGCGGTCTATGTCAACGCCAGCACCCGCTTCACCGACGGCGGTGCCTTCGGTCTCGGTGCGGAGGTGGCGGTGAGCACCCAGAAGCTCCACGCCCGCGGCCCCATGGGCCTGGAAGAGCTCACCACCTACAAGTGGATCGGGTTGGGGGACGGACAGATCCGGGAGTAGCCACCACGGGCTGTCAGGGGGCGGGGGTGAGAGCCTCCACCAGGTCCCGGAACTGCGGATAGGAGACCGCCAGGCGCCGACGGCTGCCGGCCTCGAAGTCTTCGAATTCGAACCCCGGGGCCATGGTGGTGCCCAGCAGCGCCCAGCCCTGCCCCGCCCCGGGCAGCAGCCGCGCTCCCTGCCACACCTTCGCCGGCACCAGCACCTGGGGCCGCTGGCCAGCGGCCAAACCCATACCCAAGACCACCACCTCCCCCGAACCGTCGGGGTGGAGCTGCAGCTGCTGCACCGGGTCGCCGCCGTAGTGGTGGAAGATCTCGTCCGTGGGCAGCCGGTGGAGGGCCGAGAAGGACTCCGGGGTCACCAGGTAGTAGATGGCGGTGGAGCACGACCGGGGGCTCCCGTAGCGCCGCGGCAGCGCCTTCGGCGTCAACGTGTCGGCAGCGCGGTAGGTCTCACGGTAGAACCCTCCCTCGCCGGGCAGGGGCTCCAGACCCAAGAGCTCGATGATGTCTTCAGCGGTGGCCATAGCTGTCCTCCTCGAATCAATGCGGGCCTCCCGGGCTGCATCCGGCAGATCCCGGAGCCGATACAATACCCTCCACCGCCGCCCTTGCCACCACCCTCGGGAGATCCTTCCTCATGAGCGTCCTCTTAGCCCTCGTCATCGCCCTCGGTGCCGTCTTGCTCATGGGGACGGGCATCCTGTGGGTCGGCTTCCAGACCTTGGCTCCGGAGTTCCCGCCGCCGGAGGAATCCGGCCGAGGCCTGGGCCGCCAGCCGCTGCCGGAAGGCCTGCCCCAGCCCGTGGACCGCTTCTTTCGACAAATCTTCGGCGGTGACCAGGTGCCGGTGATGGAGACCGCCCTGGTATGGGGCCGGGGCCGCTTCCGCCTTGGCCCGCTGTGGATCCCCATGCGCTTCCGCGCCGCCTATCGCCTGGGCGACTCCTTCCACCGCCTCCTGGAGCTCACCTGGTTTGGCCGGCCGGTGATGAAGGGCAAGGACCGCTACGTGAACGGCCACGGCGAGCTGCGGGTGCGCGGCTGGGCGACCCAGGATTTCGCAGGACCGGAGGTCGACCGCGCCCAGCATCTGACCCTGTGGGCGGAGTCGGTGTGGGCACCGGCGGCCTGGGCCCTCGATCCGCGGGTCCGTTGGGAGGCGGGGGACGACGAGCACAGCGCTCGCTTGACGCTTCCCTGGCAGGACGAGGGGGACGAGCTCATGGCCCACTTCGATGCCAAGACCGGCCTGCTCCAACGCCTCACCGGCCTGCGCCACCGGGGCACCGACCCGCAGCGCAAACGCTGGGAGGTCCAACTCAAAGGCTGGCAGAGCTTCGGATCCTGGCAACCGGAAGTGCAGATCCCGGCGGTAGGCCTGGTGCGCTGGCGCGATCAGCTGAGCCCCTACGGCGTCTTCCACGTCGAGGGGGTCGAAACCAATCTCGACGTGTCGGCGTACTTGCCGGAGGAGGGGGCAGTGGAGGGGGAGGAAGCTGTCGGGAGCGTCGAGGACGAGGACGAGTAGCCTCCGGGAGCCGGCAGAGCCGGCGGATCGCGCAGAGTGAAATCCGTCATTCCCGCGAACGCGGGAGTGACGGGTGAGGTGAAACTGACGGGGGTGACAGAGGCGACGGCAGTCAAGGCGAGGTCGAGAGAGCGCTGGACGCCATAGGAAGCGACGGTGTGTTCACGACCTCCGCCCGGGGATAGAAACCGCGGGCACTCGGGGTCCCACCGGCTCTCCCGGGTTGGGCCCTTTGAACAACTCACGAGAACCATCCTCCCCTCTGATAGCTTCCACCCATGCCGGCCCACCCTCAGATCGACTCCATGAGCTCCTTCCTCCGAGATCTACCCACCAGACTCCTCCTCGTAGCCCTGCTCCTGCTCCTGGCCCTGCCCGCCGGCGCGAGCTTGGAGGACGAGCTGGGGCGCAATCAGGTGCGGGTCTTCTCTGCTCCCTATCCGCTGCAGCTGGGGGTCCACGCCGTCGACGGCGGGCTGCCGGCGCGGTTGGAGCGGCTGGGCTATGTGCGGGTGAGCCGACGGCCGGAAGAGCCCGGGGAGTACTTCTGGGGCCACGAGCGCTTCTGGATCTACCGACGATCCCACTTCGCCTTGGGCGACGAGTACGACGCTCTCCTGATGGATCTGGAGCTCGACGATGCGGGGCGCATCGAGCGCATCCTCGACCTCGACGGGGAAGAGCTCGACGCCGGCAGCCTGGGCCGCGGAGAGCTCGACGACTGGGACTCGGGGCTGTGGCTCGAGCCCGAGACCGTCGCTGAATCCCTCACCGAGCGCCGCGCCCGCCGGCGGCCCATCGAGCTCGCCCGCCTGCCGGAGCACGTCTGGCGTCCGGTGCTGGCGGCGGAAGACTCCCGCTTCTTCGACCATGCCGGCCTCGACGCCCGCGGCATCGCCCGCGCCCTGCTGGCCAACGCCCGCGCCGGCAAGGTCGTGCAGGGCGGCAGCACCATCACCCAACAGCTGATCAAGATGCGCGACTTGAGCCCCAAGCGCAGCCTCGGTCGCAAGGTCTCCGAAGCCATGCGGTCGCTGGAGCTGGAGGCCGAGTACGACAAGGAGGAAATCCTCCAGGCCTACCTCAATCACGTCTACCTGGGGCATCTGGACGGGGTCAGCATCTACGGCTACGGGGCCGCCGCCCGAGCCTATTTCTCCAAATCCGCAGCGGAGCTCAGCCTCGCCGAAGCGTCGGCCCTGGCGGCCATGATCCAGGGCCCCAACCGCCTTTCCCCGGCGCGCAACGCCGAGGCCAACCGCCGCCGCCAGCAGTGGGTCCTGGACCGCATGGAAGAGCTGGAATGGGCCTCCTCGGGAGCGGTCGCCGCCGCCCGGCGAGCCCCGGTGGCGCTGGCCCTGGATCCCCCGGCGCCGCGGGGAGACCGCCAGCTGGTGGCCTGGGTCTCGGAAGTGGTGGAAATGGAGGCGCCCCGGCGCTTCGCTGACGGCCGGGGCTTCGTGGTGGACACCACCTTCGACCCGCTGCTCCAGGCCGCCGCCGCCGACACCGTCGAAGAGCACCTGCAGCAGCTCCGCCGCAGCCACTCCCGCCTGCGCCGGGAGCCCCTCTCGGCGGCCCTGGTAACCCTCGATCTGACCACCGGCGCAGTGCTGGCGGCGGTGGCCGGCGATCCCGGAGACCGCGAGGACGCCTTCGACCGGGTGCGCAACGCCCGCCGCCAGCCCGGCTCCGCCATCAAACCCCTGGTGCTGCTGGAAGCCTTCTCGGAATGCGGCGGCGAGGATCCCCTCTACCCGGCTCGCCGGGTGGCGGATCGGCCCCTGCGCCTCGACCTGCCGTCGGGTCCCTGGGCGCCCTCCAACTTCCACCCTGGCCACCGCGGAACGGTGACCGTGCGGGAGGCCCTGGTGGACTCCCTCAACGTCCCCTTCGTGCGCATCGCCCGCCACTGCGGCTTCGAAGCCACGGCGGAGCAGGTGCAGAGCGCCGGCGTGCGACTGCCGAAGCCGCCGCCCCCCTCCTTCGTCCTCGGCGCGGTGGAGACCTCGCCCCTCGATCTAGCCCGGGCCTACAGCGTCTTCGCCCACGACGGCGAGCGCGTACGGCCCTACCCGGTGCGCCGCCTCGCCCGCCCCGCCGGCGGCCGGCTGGCCCGAGCCCGCAACGGCGAGCGCCGGGTGGTGGACGCCGCCGCCGCCTATCTGGTGCGGGATCTGCTGCGAGACGCCGTGGCCCGGGGCACCGGCCGGGCGGCGGCCCTGGAGGACATCGCCGCCTGGGGCAAGACCGGCACCTCGGACCAGCGCCGCGACGCCTGGTTCGTCGGCGGGGCCGGGAACCTGCTCACCGCGGTGTGGGTGGGGATCGACGACGGCACGCCCCTGGGCCTTACCGGGAGCCAGGCCGCCGCACCCCTGTGGCGGGACTACATGCAGCTGGCCGCCGCCAGCTACGCCCATCGGATCGAGCCACCGCCGGTGCAGATCGTCGAGCGCTGGGTGCAGACCAGCACCGGCCTCCTGGTGCGGCGCCAACGCTCCGACGCCACCCTCGAACTCTTCCGCCGCGGCGACGAACCGGACCGCCGGCGCCTGCTGCGGGCCGACCATCCGATTCCGGAGCTGCAATGAGATCTTTCCGCCCCCTCTCGACCAGCTGTTGGGCCCTTGCAGCGACCCTGCTCCTCGCCACCGGCTGCGCGCCCCAGCCCGATGCCGAGCAAGGCCCGACTCCGGAGCTTCGACGCCCCAACGTCCTGCTCCTCTCCATCGACACCCTGCGGGCGGATCACCTGGGCAGCTACGGCTACTCCCGAGACACCTCGCCGCGCCTCGACGCACTGGCCGCCGAGGGCGCCCGCTTCGAGCAGGTCTACGCACCGACACCCTGGACTCTCCCCTCCCACGCCAGCCTGCTCACCGGCGTCCACGCCTACGATCTGGGCATGCGGCACAAGAAGTCCGGCATCCCGGACGAGGCGCCGCGGCTGGCCCGATCGTTGGCGGAGGCGGGCTACGACACCGCCGCCTGGGTCGACTCCAGCCCCAACGGCTACGTCGGCGCCGACCGCGGCTTCGACCAGGGCTTCGAGCAATACCACCACGCCCCCCACGGCAAGGATCTACCGTATAAATACGACATGGCGGTGACCGCCGATCGCGCGGTGGAGTGGCTGGAAGAGCGCACCGGCGAGGAGCCCTTCTTCCTCTTCCTCCACACCAAGTCCGTGCACGCTCTGCCCCCCAACACGCCGTGCATCGACCACCGCTGCCTGCCCTACGACAAGCCCGAGCCCTACCGCTTCCGCTTCATCGCCGACGAGCAGGCCACCAGCACCTGGAAGGGACCGGAGATGGGCCAGGGGCAGCAATACCTCTGGGCCCTCAACCGCGGTTTCCTCGACGGCAGCCGTGATCCCGACGCCTTCCCGGACTCCGAGGTCGAGGTCCTCCAAGGCACCTACGACGCCGGCATCTACTACACCGACGAGCATTTCGGCCGCGTCCTCGATGCGCTGCAGCAACTGGACCTCTACGACGACACCCTCATCGTCGTGACCTCGGACCACGGCGAGGCCTTCCTGGAGCACAATCTACTGATGCACCAGGAGGTTTATGAGCAGGCGGTGTGGGTGCCGCTGATCGTCAAGCCCGCCCAGGTGGCCACCGAGGGGACCGATGCCCCGACCAGTGCCGTCCCTGCTGGAGCCGCGGAGAAGACCTCGGAGGATCCGGCGAGGAGCAGGACGAGCACTGCCACGGTGATCCCGGGCGCCGTCATCGCCGGAACCGCCGAGCTCTCCGACATCGCCCCCACCGTGCTGGAGCTCCTCAGCCTCCCCATTCCCGCCGCCGTCACCGGCCACGCCTTGTCCCTTGCCGGGCCCATGGCCGAGTCCCTTGCCGGCCCCCTCGCCGCCGACGCTCCGCTACCACCGCGGGAGGTCTTCTCCTACTACCTCTTCCCCCCCACCTTCACCTACCGCGCCTTCGCCCTGCGCCATGGTGACTACACCCTCATCCACCACAACTTCGGCGACGTCACCACCCTGCACCCGGAGATCTTCCGCAACGGCGACGATCCCTACGAGCTCACCCCCCTTGACACCCCCGAGGCCGAGACCATCCGCACCGAGCTCCTCTCCCGCCTCCGCCAACGCCTCGCCCAGCCTCCCCTCTTCGAGCCCGTGCTGGTGGAAGAGGACGAGGAGGCGATCCGCGAGCTCAAGACGCTGGGGTATATCGACTAGGGGCTAGGAGACCAACCGCAACAACCCAAACCGCGCCGGGCGGTGGAAGTCGGGGGGTGAGAGGTTCGTGGGGGACCAGGCGCTGAATTCTTCCGGGAGGCTGGGGCGCTGGCTGAAGCGCTCGGGGCGGGGGCGCTCGATGCGGTAGAAGTTGGCGCGTAGCTCAGTGGGGGGCCGGGGGTCGGGGAGGAGGCCGCGCCAGGGGAGGAGCAGGCCGGCCCACCAATCCTCCGAAGGTCCCTCATCGCTGGATGTGCCTTGGGCGGCCTCGGCAGAGGAGCCTGGGGAGACCGGGAGAGGCCCGGCGGCCCAGCGGATGCCGGGGCAGTTCCAGGACGGGTCGGTGACCAGGTCGCTACGGTCGAGGTTCGGGTTGTCCACCACGGCGTCAAAGAGCACACCCCGGGGGCTGACCTGGAATTCGAAGTAGCGTTGGGGCGCGGCGGCGCCGGGGGCGAGGAAGACTTCGACCGCTTCCTGCTCCCAAAGAGAATCGTCGCGGCGGGTGAAGTGGCTCCAAGCATCCTGGTCGGCGCAGACGAAGCGGACGTAAAGTGCTTCGGCATCCCAACAGGCCTGAACCCTCGTGGCCTGGCGGGGCGCGCCGGAGCCGTCGCTGAGGGTGAGCTCCACCGCCGCCACGGAGGACCAGGCGTCGGCGTGCCAGAGATCCTCCGCTGTCAGCCGATCCCGGAGCTCCTCCGGTACCGAGGGCAGATTCCAAACCGGGGGCGGGTTCAGCTCGTCGCGCTCTGGGTGCATGGCGACAATTTAGCCCATGGGGAAGAAAGACTCTCCCCTTTCGAAAGAAAAATGCATAAGCTTTCTCGCTTCCGGAGGTTGATCCTCCCAGGAGCTGAAGCGACGCCATGACCCAGGGATCTCTGCCGGCCTTCAATCGTCCTCCCGAGCCCCCTCCGCCTCCCGACCGGCCTCAGCCGCCGCGCCGCGCCATGGTGCCGGAGCCGCGGCATCTGAGCATTGCAGAAGAGATGGCCACCGCCGGCACTCTAGTGACCTTCTTCAGCGACGCCTTTCCTCACGAGGTCTTGCCCTGTCGGCGACCCCGCACCAGCCTCACCGGCTGGTTTCGGCGCAGGGAGTAGGAGGGGTTCAAAATCTCGAGGTCCGCAAGGCCGATTCGCCAGGGCCCCCGGATCGTCGTATACTGGGTTAGCTACAAGTTCATACTCGGGCTCCAAGGCCCGGCTGTCGAATCTGAGGAGTTTTGGACCATGAGACGCGCGCTCTTTCCCATCGCCCTGAGCCTGCTTTTCCTCGCCCTGCCCGCCACCGCCGGTGAGCCGACCATCGACGTGGCAGGGCTCTGGAATTTGCATGCGGAAACCGCCGTACCTTCCCCCGAAGGCGACGGTGTGCCGCCCATCTGCGAATTCGAAGGCACCGCCCAGATCTCCCAGGACGGTACTTCCATCAGCGGCAGCGCCGCACTGGGTTTGATCGACGGCCCGGTGGACTGCCCCATGGAGCTCGCGGCGACGGTCACCGGCGACGTGGTGGGGGACACCGTCCAGATGGGGCTGCTCATGGGCGGCAATCTGGGCACCGCCAGTTTCTCCGGTAGCGAGGGGGACTTCCCGGACACCCTCGTGGGCAATATGGACGTCTCCAGCGGTCCCTTCGCCGGGATCAGCGGCTTCTGGGACGCCACCCGCGGTGCCGCCGGCCTCGACATTCCGACGCTCGGCACGGTTGGGCTGGTCCTCCTGGTAGGACTTCTCCTCGCCGCCGCCACGGTGCTGCTGCGGCGGCGCCAAGCTGTCTGAGCAGCCTCCTAGACCCCACGATCCGACCGCAGGCGGGCCGCCTCCTCTTCCGAGGCGCCCGCCAGCAATGCCGGCACCAGCCATAGGTCCGCCGCCAGCGCCGCCAGCACCGCCAGCGCCATGAGGGCCCCGAAGCGGGCCATGGGCAGAAAGCTGGAGAGCGCACACACACCGAAGCCTGCCGTCAGCACCACACTGGTCACGAGATGCGGCCGCGCCAGCTCGTCGAGAGCTCGGCGGGCCGCTTCCGCCGTGGTCACCGGTCCCCGCAGTTCCGCCGCGGCCAGATGCCGCCGGAAGCTCCCCAGGGAGTGGAAGGTGTCGTCTACCGCCAGACCGAGCACCGCCGCGGCGATCATCACCGTGGTGGCGTCCACCTCGATGCCCAACCACCCCATGGCCCCCAACACCACCGCCACCGGCCAGAGGTTGGGCAGCAGGGCGCGCAACGCCAACCCGATGCTGTGCAACGACCCCCGCAGGATCAAAGCCACCCACAGCAAGGTGACGGCGAAGGACGTCCACAGGGTGTAGAGCAGCGCCCGGCGAGCGGAGAGCACCATGGGGTAGCGGCCGGTGATCTCGGCCTCGGCACCGGGAAAAGCTCGCAACGCCGCGGCCCGGGCTCGTTCCAAAGTCGGCTCGAGGGCGGCGTAACCGGCCATGGGCACCCATAGGGTCAGCCGCGCCCGCTGGCCATCGGCGGTGACGAAGTAGCCGAGCATGCGCTCGTGCTCGGGCACCGACCGCAGCTTGCGAAGAGCGGCCTCCCAGTCGGCTTCTGTCTCCGGATCACCGGTAGGCTGCAGATAGCGACCGATCCCGGCCACCAAGTCCCCGGCGCCGAGCACTTCCAGCACCATGGACTCCTGCAGCGGCTCTTGCCCCCGCGACTCCTGCGCCCGCAGCTCCTCCGCCAGGGCCGCCAGCGCCTGAGCGCCGGCGGGAGTGTCAAAGCGAGCCCCGTCGTCCCGGGTCAGCACCAGCTCCGCCGCCAAAACTCCCATACCCCGCTCGGTGAGCTGCTCCAATTGAGCCCGTACCGGATGCTCGGGGCGAAAATATTCGAGGAAGCCAGAGGCCATCCGGAGCCTCGGCAGGCCCGCGAGAGCCACCAGGGCCAGCAGGGCAAAGCAGACCCCCACCTGCCGCCGGTGGCGAACCACCCACGCCCCCCATGCTCGCCTCGGCAAGCTTTTCGCGGCAACCGTCTTGCGGATGCTTTCGTCCGTACCGGAGGCCCGCAGCAGCAGGGCCGGAAAGAAGCTCAAGGCCGCCACGGTCATCAACAAGAAGGCCGCCAGAGAAGCCCAACCCAGCCGCTGCACCGCCGGCACCGGCGCCAGGGCCAGGGAACCGAATCCCACAGCGGTGGTGACGCCGGTCCACACCACCGGCCAGGCCTTATGGTGGACCATGGCCCGCGCCGCGTCCGGCGCCGAGAGCCCCGCCCGGCGCTCCGTCAGGAAGCGCATCTGGAGGTGCACCGCGGTGGCCAGGGTGACCACGAAGAGCAGCGGCGCCAGGATGATGCCCACCATGTCCAGCGGCACCCCGAGCCAGCCCATGGTCCCGAAGATCACCATCTCGCAGAGCATGACCAGAGCCAGCGGCAGCAGCGCCAGCCGCCAACTGCGGAAAACGGCTCCCAGGAGCAGCACGGCGAGCACCGCGAGGAGAGGGAAGAAGATCTTCACCATCTGCAGCAGCGCCCCGTCGATGGCCCGCTCCACCACCGGCAGCCCGGCGAGGAAGGTCTCGACCCCCGGCGGTGGCTCGGCGACCAGCGCCGCCAGCTCATCCAGAGCCTGGCGCTGCTGCTTCGGCGTCAGCTTGTAGAGCGCCACCAAGACCGTCGCCACCTCGCCATCGCCGCTCACCCAGCCCGCCCGGCGGTCCACCGGGTCGTCCAGCACCTGCTGCCGGAAGGTGGCGGCCCCAAGCCGCCCCTCCGGCGGCCAGCTGTCCAAACGCCAGCCATGGTGACCGAAGAGCCCTGCCCCGTGGATCACCCCCCGCAGCCGCGCCGCCCGCTCCTCCAGCTGCCCCAGCCAGGCCAATCCCTCGGCGGTCCACAGACCGTCCCCCCGCGCCACCAAGCGCACGGCGCGGTCGCGGCCGAAGTCGAACTCCAGCTGGCGATAGCGCTCCAGGGCGTCGGCGTCGCGGACGAAGAAGACTTCAGGGGAATTGTCGAGGCCCAGCCGCAACAGCCCCGGCACCGCCAAGGCCGCGAGCAGCAGGAAGAAACCCAAGACCCGGCCGGGATGTTGGAGCAGCTCCGAGGACCATTTCTGCATGGAGAATTCCGGGGGCATGAACGCAAGCCTAGCAGCCCGGGAACCGGCTCCGAGCCTCGTCGCTGGCGAAGCTCCGGATCCCCTACCCGAGGGGGTGTTGCACTCGCTACGGGGCCCGCACACACTGGAGATCGGCCCATTTCACCGCCCCCCTCCTCACCGAGCGGATCCTCGCCATGCCGGCGGAACGCCACCCGGGGGGCAGCCACAGGGGAAGGAGTCAGAGCATGGCAGCCGCCACACCGGTCGTGATCATGGGCGCCGCAGGGCGCGACTTTCACAATTTCAATTGTCTCTTCCGGGGCGACTCCCGCTACCGGGTGGTGGCGTTCACCGCGGCGCAGATCCCCGACATCGAGGACCGTGTCTATCCCGCGAGCCTCGCCGGCGAGCTCTATCCCGAGGGCATCCCCATCCATCCGGAGGACGAGCTGGAGGAGCTGATCCGCCGCCACGGTGTGGAACAGGTCTGGTTCTCCTACTCCGACGTCTCCTACCCCTACGTCATGGAGCGGGCCAGCCGGGTCATCGCCGCGGGGGCCCACTTCGGCGTTTGCTCCATCCCCCGCACCATGCTCGAAGCGAGCTGCCCGGTGATCGCGGTCACCGCCGTGCGCACCGGCGCCGGCAAAAGCCAGACTACCCGCCACCTGGCCCAGGTGCTGCGGGACCGGGGGATCCGGGCGGTGGCGGTGCGCCACCCCATGCCCTACGGCGACCTGGCCCAGCAGGCCTGCCAGCGTTTCGCCAGCTACGAAGACCTGGATCGCCACCGCACCACCATCGAGGAACGGGAGGAGTACGAGCCCTACCTGGACCATGGGCTGGTGGTCTACGCCGGGGTCGATTACCACCAGATTCTGGAACAGGCGCAGAAAGAGGCGCAGGTGATCCTGTGGGACGGCGGCAACAACGACGCCTCGTTCTATCGTCCGGACCTGCAGATCACCGTCCTCGATCCTCACCGCGCCGGCGACGAGACCAGCTACTACCCCGGCGAGAGCAATCTGCTGATGGCGGACGTGCTGGTGATCAACAAGGTGGATACGGCCCCGGAGGAAGGCCTTCAAGCGGTGCTGGAAAGCTGCCGGCGCCTCAACCCCGACGCCGAGGTGCTGCAATGCCGTTCCAAGATCACCGTCGCCGAGCCGGAGAAGATCCGCGGCAAGCGAGTGGTGGTGGTGGAGGACGGCCCCACCCTCACCCACGGCGGCATGAGCCGGGGCGCCGGCTGGTACGCCGCCCGCCAGGCCGGCGCCGCCGAGATCGTCGATCCCCGCCCCTACGCGGTGGGCTCCATCGCCGAAACCTACGAGAAATACCCCAACGCCACCGGCATCCTCCCCGCCATGGGCTACAGCGAGGCCCAGATCGCCGACTTGCTGGCGACCCTGGAAGCGGTGCCCGCCGACGTCATCGTCGAGGGCACCCCCATCGAGCTACGGCGGCTCATCGAGCCCTCCAAGCCCATCGCCGACGTGCGCTACGACCTGGAAGAGGTGGAGCCCGGGCGGCTGGAGGCGCGGGTGGAGGAAGTACTGGCCGGGTTAGGAGGATCCTGAGGTTCCTCCACCAACCGCCGCAGACGCTCCAGATAGGGTTCGTCCCGGGGCCGGCCCCAGCGGCTGAGCAAGGCCATCAAAAGCCGAGCCGGCCACGGAATGCCGGTGCGCGAGAGGTCGATCTCCTGCCGCAGCCGGGTGCCGTCGCCGCGAGCCTCCAACCGATAGGATTCGACGGTGGGGCGCTCATGGGGACCGGCCTCGTCCCATAGCCGGATGGCCAGCTCCACGGGGGGCTTGGCCAGCTCTACCCGTGCCCGCAGCTCGGTGTCCCGACCGGACATGCGGTAGATGAGCTCGTACTCTTCCCCCGCTTGCAGCTCTCCCGATGCCGCGCGATCGATGGCCACCAGCTTGGGATTCCACCGCGCCATGCGCAGAGGATCCGCCACCCAGGGCCAGACCCGTTGCGGCGGCGCCGCGATGCGCACTTCAAAACGCAGCTTCATCAGAGCGACCAGCCGTCAAGCCCGGCGCCGCGCCGCCGCCTCTTCCAACATCTCCCGCACCACCCCACGCAACACCCCCAACGCCTCCCGCCGCTCCTCCGGCAGCTCATTCAAATACTCGTCGACGGTCTCCGCTTGGGACTTCATCCGGCGTTCGGCACCAGCGCCACGATGCGCACCGGGCCACCGGAGCCGCCGGCGATCTTCATCGGCAGGGCTAGGACCCAGGCACCGGTGGCGGGGAGTTGGTCGAGGTGGGCGACGTTTTCCAGGCCGGCGACGTCGGCGGCGGCGGCGATTTGGTGGACGATGAAGTCGGTGGAGGGGCCGTGGTCGATGCTCGCCGTGTCGACGCCGAGGGCGGCGACGCCGCGCTCCTCGACCAAAATGCGGGCAGCGTCCTCTCCATAGGACGGAAAATGCAGGTTGGACGCGTCGCCGGGGGTGTCGTCACCAAAGTAGCGCAGGCGGTCCGGCCAGCGCTCGCCCCAGCCGGTGCGCAGCAGCACGAGGGCGCCTGCGGGCACGGGACCATGGGTAGCCTCCCAGGCAGCGACATCTTCGGCGCTGAGGCGATAGTCGGGATCCGCCGCCGCCTTCTCCGCTACGTCCACCACCACCGCCGGCCCCATCAGGCGATCGAGGGGAATCTCTTCCGCGGTCTGGTGGCCTTCGCCGAAGTGGATGGGAGCATCCAGGTGGGTGCCGCCGTGCTCCGGAGTGCAGAAGGAGTTGGCGGAGTAGAAGTAGCCGCCGTCGTCGGCGCCGCCGTGGACCGGCCCGTAGTGCAGCTGCTCGAGCTCGAAGGCCGACGGAGAGGTGGGCCAGTAGAGGGTGTTCTGGTCAAAGGCGTAGGTCAGATCCACCACCTGCACGCCGGAAAGATCCAGCGGCGGACGAGGTTCCCGGGCTGCCTCGGCGGCAGATTCCGCCCCCTGAGAAGCCCCCTGGGAATCCGGGGTCGAATCGGAAGCGGGCGCACAGGCACCGAGGACGAGACCGAGGAAGGCGACCAGGGTCAGAGCGAGCCAGCCGGACCGCAGGGCCTGGGCACGAGGACGACGAAGGGACGGAGCGGCGCGCCGAGCACCGGGGGCGACGAGCTGAGACATGAGAGCAGCCTCCTCTTCTGGACGAAGATTGCGGTTCTTGGAGCCACCATCCTATCCCCGCAGCCGCCTCCCGTAGCAGCCACGGTCTGCTAGCGCGTTTTCTACAAGCCCTTGGGGAGTCTCTTCCCATCACCGGCGGCCAGCCACCGCAACGAGGGGCTCCCTGCGCCCTGGGGCGGCTTGTGCCGTTCTGGCATCTTTGTTGCACTGAACTATGGGGCCATGATCAAGGCGCACTATCAACTCCCGCTGCTGCTGCTCTCCATCGCCCTGCTGGCGGTCGGCCTGGTGGTGCTGTCGGGCTACGGTGCGTGGAAGTATGTGACCCGCGAGGATTCCTCTACCGAAATCCGCTGGTCGGAACCCGCGCAGGATGCCGCACCGGCTGCCGAGACCACCCCCTCGTCGCCGGCGGGCTCCGCCGTGGAGCGGAGCGGACCCCGCCAAGCGGTGGCGGTCCCTGCGGCGCAGCGCCAGCGCCTGGCCCAGGAGAGCGAAACGCCGAGCTCGTCCCCGGCGCGGCGCAGCGACGTGCCCCCGGATACCGCCACCGCGGCTCTCGAGCTGGCCCAACGCCAGCTCCTCATCCCGGTGCGCGGCATCGAGCCCGACGAGCTGTGGGACACCTACCCGGATCCCCGCAGCGGCGGGCGAGTGCATCAAGCGCTGGACATCATGGCCCCCCGGGGCACGCCGGTGCTGGCGGCGGACGACGGCCAGGTCGCCCAGCTGCTGAGCAGCAAGCTGGGAGGCATCAGCCTGTACCTCTACGACGCCAGCCAGAGCTATTGCTTCTATTACGCCCACCTGGATCGCTATGCCGACGGGCTGGAAGAGGGCGACACCATCCGCCGGGGCGACGTGTTGGGTTATGTCGGCTCCACCGGCAACGCTCCCAACCATGCCCCTCACCTGCACTTCTCCATCCACATCCGCAACGAGGAAGGCCGCTGCTGGCGCAGCGAGACGGTCAATCCCTTCCCCATCCTGCGCTACGCCGGCGTCGGTGCGAAATAGCCCGCGCGAAGTAGTCGTCAGCCGGACGCCGGGGCCAGCGGGAAAAGCTCGGCGAGCACCCGCCCCAGGCGCCGGCGCCAGGCTCCCCAGCCGTAGCTGTCGAGCATCTCTCCGCCGCTGACGGCATAGCCCTCACCGCGCAGCAGCCGCTCCAGCTCCCGGGATTCCTCCCCCACGTCCATCCCCCGATCTACCATGCGGACGTCGTGGCGATTCCAGTCGAGATAGAAACGCACCGCCGCGGGCTCTCCCTGACGAATCATGCGCTCCAACTCCTCCCGGGCCCCCAGGCTCAGGGACGGGCTTTGCATCACCGCATGCCCGAAGAGCTCGGGATAGCGCAGAGCTACGTAGGCGCTGCTCAAACCGAAATAGCGCAGACCCAGCTGGGCTCGGTGGGAGGGTCCAGGGAGGATGCGGTATCGGCGCTCCAGCTCCGGCAGCAGCTCCTCCGCCACCATGCGTGCATACTCCGCGGTGCGGGTTCCTCCGGCCTCCAGCCACCAGGCGTTCCCAGCCGGCACGAAGGCCACCACCATCGGCTGCACCTCGGCTCCCACCACCTCATCCAAGGTCTGGACCATCTCTCCCCGCTCGAGCCAGGCGCGGCCGTCGTGCACCACCAGCAGCGGGTAGCGATCGTCGCCCTCGCCATGAGCCGGCGGCAACCAGACCTGGATCTCTTTGTCCCCTTCGAGGTGGGTGCTGGGGAGCAGGAAGGTCTCCATCCGTCCCCGAGGCTCCGCCGGCGGCTCCGGCAGCGCCCCCCCGGGGTACTTGTCGGAAACTAGCTCCGAGACAGTTCCCCGGCCGCCCACGGGAGGCAGCTGACGGGGATTCTTGGGATCCGCCTGCCAATCCTCGAAGTCGACCTGGAAGCGATACTCCCACCGCAACCCCGGCTCCAGCTCCAGGGTGGTGTAGAAGAGATCGGTGCCCGCCAAGCGCTCCAGGGGCCGACGGGCCTGGGCGTCGAGCATGGAGCCCGACAGCGCCACCTCCTGGGCATCCCCGCGATAGAGGAAGTGCACCCGCTCGCTCCCATCGGAAGAGCTCTCGACAATGGGCAGGGTGGAATGTTTTTCCCACAGCTCGTCGACCACCTTCTGGGGATCCTCGGCGGCTTCAGCACGACTGAGCCAGGTCGCCAGCTGGCCCTCTTCGGAGCCCTCCCCGGCCTCGGCGGTGCCCGCGACCTCGGCCGCTGCAGACCCGGCGCTGCGGGTCACCGACACCGCCGCCAGCTCTTCGAGATTGCGCACCAGGATCCGGCCGCCGGCGAAGCTGGGCCAGGTCAGGGCGCTACCGCTCAGGGCCTGCACCCGCGCCTTCTCCCGATAGCCCTCGGGGGTCGCTTCCGCCACCACCACGTGGCCGTGGGAGCCGTAGATCACCAGGTGATCCTGCACCAGGATCAGACCGCTGCCGCCGGGGGGCCGGGAACGCCAGACCCGCTCGCCGCTGGCGGCGTCGACGCAGGTGAGGATCTGCCCGCGATAGCCGTAGAGGTAGCCCTGGTGGTAGACCGGTGGCGGATAGGAGCGGCCGAGGGCGGTGGTGCGGTAGAGTTCTTCCACCCGAAACGGATGCTCGCCGCCCTCCTCGTTGGCGGCCACCCGATACGCGATGAAACCACCGCCGCCGGGGACCAGGAAGCGATCTTCGCCCATGGTGCTGGGCACCGTGTCACCGGAGGCCTGACCCTCCTCCAAAGGCAAGGTCCACAGCTCCTCGCCGGTCTCCGCCGCCAGACCGCTGATCTCGCTCTGGGTGGCGGTGACGATCTGCAGCCGGCCGGCGAGACTCATGGCCACCGGCGATTGGTGGGTGACCTTGCCGTCACCGTGGCTCCAGCGAAGAGAGCCGTCGGCGGTGTCGAAGGCGAGCATGGAGCGGCCCTCGTTGCCACCGCCTTGCACCAACAGCGTCTCCCCCGCCAGCACCGGCGTAGTGACGAAGCCGAAGTCCGGCTGCTGGCCACCGTGAGCCTGGTCTAACCGCACTTCCCACAGGATCTTTCCGTCCGCCAGGGCGAGGGCCCGCAGAATCCCCCTCGGGGCCAGTACGTAGACCCGACCGTCGCCGAGCACCGGCGTGCTCAGCGGGCCGTCGTGGGCGCCGTTGCGCCCTGGGAAGGTGGCGTCCTGGGCTACCCGCCACAGCTCCTCGCCGCTGGCTAGGTCGAAGGCGGCGACCCAATCGACGCCATCGCGACTGTAGGCGGTGACCGCCCGATCACCAGCGGCGGTGATGCCCGAGTAGCCGGAGCCCAGAGGCACCCGCCAGGCCAACTCCAGTCCCAGACCTTCGCCTTCGAAGATCTCCGCCTCGGCCCGGCCATCCTGGAGGGGGCCGCGCAGGTGGGGCCAATCTGCCGAGGCAGCAAGGGGAGCCGCGGAGAGGATCACTGCGGAGAGCGTCCCGGCGAAAAGCAAGGCGAGAACGAAGCAGCGGGAGCGGCTCATGATGGTCTCCTCATTCTTCCCAGCGCGAGGCTGGGCGATTCTGCCGTACCAGACCCTGAGGTCGGTGGCCGGCGGCCGATTTTCGGTGTCTCCGAGCACCGATACGCAGCGCAGCAGCGGAAGTTCTTCCCGCACCCCCGGACCGCTGAGCCCGCTGGCGCTCAGCCGAGGAGCCGGCGAGCCAGCGCCGAGGTCAGCACCCCCTGGGGATCACAGCGTTCCTTGAGCTCGGCAAAGCGCTTCAGCTGACCGTCGTGGAAGGTGGCGCGGTAGAGCTCCGCCGGCAGGGCGGCGTCCTTGGCGGGGTAGAACCGGCCGCCGGCTTCCACCACCGGTTCGGAGATCTCCCGCACCAGATCCCACAGCTTGGCGCGGTTGCGCCGGGTGACGGGAAAATCCAAAGCCAGAGAGAAGCCATCCACCCCGTGCCCCAGGAGGAAGGGATCCGGGCGATGGCGCTTGAGTACCGCCAGGAAGGACGGCATGCGCCGGCGCCGGCAGATCTCCAGCTGGCGCTGGAAGACCTCGTGGGCCCGGTCCACCGGCACGAAGCTCTGATGCTGGATCAGTCCCCCCGGCAGATAGGCGCGCTTCCAGCCGGGCACATAGTCGAGGAGAAAGGAGAAGGCGGCCAGAGACTGCCGGTACACGGCACCGTTCTCGCGGGTCCGGGCATGGTACGCCTTGGCCCGGTTGACCCAGGCCATGCCCGGGCGGTTGGTCCACGGCTTCATCAGCCGCCACATGATGGAGCGCGGCACCAGGCCGAAGAAAGTCTCCGGTAGGTCTTGGGCCTCCACCCGCAGGGTCTGGGCCGGCAGCGCGTCCTCCTCCGCCGTCAAATGGCGGGCCAGGTGCAACTGTCCCCGGCCCAGGCTCTTGCCCCGGGCGAAGGCGTCGATCCACCCCACGACGTATTCGTGATCGTCCTTGGCGTCGTCCGCCAACCGCAACATCTCCTCCAGGTTGCGGGCCGCCAGGGCCTCGACCTCCACCAGCCCCGACTCCACCTTCTTCAGCTGCCAGCGCACCCGGGTCACCACCCCCAGCTGACCGAAGGAGCCGATGACCCCGTGGAAGAGCTCTTCATCCATCTCCGGCGAGACGGTGCGCAGCTTGCCCGAGGGCAGCATGACGTCCAGATCCAGGCAGTGATCGCCGATGGTGCCGGCGCGCCAATTGTTCTTGCCGTGGATGTTCATCGCCAGGCAGCCACCGAGGGTGGGGTGCATGGTGCCGGAGACCACCGACGGCCACCAGCCGTCCCCCAGGGCGTAGCGCCAGACGTCCCGCAGCGACACCCCGGGCTCCGCTTCGAGGATTCCTTCCTCCGGATCCCACGACAGAATGCGCCGGAAACGCTGCAGGTCGAGGATCATCGCCTCCGGGCAGAAGGCGGCGTCACCGTAGCTGCGCCCGGCGCCGCGCAGGGTCACCGGCGCCCCGCGCTCGCCGGCCAACAGCAGCAGCTCGCGCACCTGATCCAGGGTCGACGGCTGGAAGACGTAGCCCGGAGCCTGCGTCGCCATGCCCCACCCCGGCACCCAATCGAGACGATCCATGCCGAAGGCGCGCAGGCGCGGATCCTCCGGTTCTTGACTCTCGGCGTCGAGATCCGGCCAGGAGAACATGGTGTCCCACTCCGCCTCCTCCGAGGCCGCGGCCTCCGGATCCAGGGCAGCGGGCAGCGTGCGGGACAAAGCCTCGTCATCGGCGGGCAGGGTTTCGGAGAGGGGATCCTCCAGCTCCGCCGGAGTCCGGGCGAGCAGAGCTTCCCCGGCGGGGAGGGTCTGGGACAAGAGGTCGACGCCGGCGGGCAGGGTCTGGGAGAGGGGATCCTCCACTCCCTCCTCCGAGGACTCCGCGACGTTCCTCACGGAGGTCTCGTCGGCGAGGGGCTCCTTGGGAGTGTCTTCGGCCACGGCCTAGACCTTGAGACGGCGGAAGATGAAGGAGGGGATGGAGCGGATGACCCAGCTCACCAACCGCCAGCGGCCGGGCACGTAGGCGGTGTGAACGCCGCGACGGGCCTTGGTGAGGATGATCTCCGCCGCCCGATCCGCGCTCACCTCCCAGAACATGCCCTTCATGTCGGCGGTCATGGGAGTCTCTACGTAGCCGGGTTTGATGGTCACCACCTTGACGCCGCGGCGGGCGACGCGGTTGCGCAAGGCTTCGAGGAAGATGGCCAGGGCGCCCTTGGAGGTGTTGTAGGCGGGATTGCCGGAGCGGCCGCGGTCGCCGGCGATGGAGCCAATGCCCACAATCGTGCCGCTGCCCAGCCGGCGAAAGCGTGAGGCTGCGGCGTTGAGCCAACCCATGGCCCCCAGCAGGTTGACCTGGATGGTGTGAACGTCCTTGGCGGTGTCGTACTCCTCGAACTCCACCGGATGCATCACGCCGGCGGCGTAGATCACCAGGTCGAGGCCCCCGAGGGTCCGGGGCACTTCCTCGAAGATCCGCGGCACCTCCTGCCAATGGCGGACGTCGTGGGGCACCGGAAAGGCGCGCTCCTCGCCGCACAGCTCGTTGATCTCGCCGGAGATGCGCTCCAGCTCGTCTCGGCGGCGGGCCACCATCACCACCTTGCAATCCGCCACCGCCAGCCGGCGGCACAGGGCCTCGCCGATACCCGACGAGGCACCGATGACCAGAGCGTGATGAAACTCGCGTTTGCTCACGGCTGCTCCTCCCCCTTTCGGACGCCCGGCCAGATGCCCACCTGCTCGCGGCCGGTGGAGTCGGCGGCGCCGTGGAACATCCCTTCGGTATTGAATTCGATGGCCAGCGAGCCGTCGGCGCCGACGGCGATGAGGCCGCCGTCCCCGGGCTCCAGCTCCTGGTGGATCATCGCCCGGGCGGCCTGCTCCAGGCTCTCGCCGCCGTATTCCATGCGCGCCGCCACGTTGCGCGCCACGGTGTGCTCGATGAACCGCTCCCCGTGGCCGGTACAGCTGACGGCGGCGCTGGCGTTGCTGGCGTAGGTGCCGGCACCGATCACCGGCACGTCGCCGATACGCCCGAAGCGTTTGTTGGTCATGCCGCCGGTGGAGGTCGCCGCCGCCAGGTTGCCGTGGCGATCCAGCGCCACCGCGCCGACGGTCCCACGGTAGCCCTCGCCGCCGTCCCCATTCGCAGCTGGCACGTTCTCGCCGGCCGATGCTTCATCGGCTCCTTCAGCAGCCTCTTGTTGCTCCCGCTCCACCGCCCGCTGCCATTGATCGTAGCGCCGCTGGACGAAGAAGTACTCCGGTTCCACCCGCTCCACGTCCATCTGGTCAGCAAAGGCCTCGGCGCCGTCGCCGGCGAAAAAGACGTGGCGGCTGGAGTCCATCACCCGCCGCGCCAGGGTGATGGGGTGGCGCACGGTGCGCAGACCGGTGACGGCGCCGCAGGCGAGATTGGAGCCGTCCATGATCGCCGCGTCCATCTCGTTCTCACCGGCGCTGGTGAACACCGAGCCGCGGCCGGCGTTGAACAGCGGATCGTCCTCCATGACGCGGATCACCGCCTCCACGGCGTCGAGACTGGTGCCCCCGGATTCGAGAATCGTCCGCCCCTCGTCCAGCGCCCGGCGCAGGGACTCCTGATAGCGCGGCTCGTCCTCGGCGCTCACCGAGGCGCGCAGGACCCCGGCACCGCCGTGGATGGCGAGGGCCCACTCCACCGCCGAAGCGGTGGACGGCTCCGCGCCCTCGGCGCTGCTTGCCTCGGAGGAGACCTCGTCGGAGGCGGCCCCACTGGAAGGTCCTGGCGAGCAGGCAGCGAGCCCCAGCAACAGCGAGAGCAAGAAAACGAAAGCGAAGCGTTGGATCAGATCGCGCATCGAGGCTCCTAGCATGGATGGGGAAGCAATTTCGCCCCCGAGTATAGCTTCGTCACAGCTCTACCGCCCGAAGGTGGCGCAGACCGCGGCGCATCGGCACCCAACAACAAAATGCCGAGGCCAGCGCCAGCACCGCCGCCGCCACCGCCACCGCACCGCCGCGGCCGGCCTCGAAGCTCCACCGCTCCACCAGCCACGACTCCAGCGACGGCCAGTGCAGCACCAGCGCCTGGGCTCCGCCGGCGAGAGCCACGAAGACGATGCTGAGAACGAAGTTGAGAGTTCCGCCAAGACCGGAGACGATGCGCGACGGGTTGTCGTGGGAAAAATCCGGCAACAGGGCCCCAAGCCCCACCGCCAGCCCCGAGAGGGCGACGCTGGTAGCGGCGACGGCGTAGAGGGTGAAGGCCAGCTCCACCCCGTCGAGACCCAAGCGCCAGCCGGAGAGCGCCGCCAGGGGAAGGGTGAAAAGCCCCGTCGCCGCCAGGCTCAAGCCCAGCTTCTGCACCAGCAGCTGCTTGCGGGTCGCCGGCGTCAGACCGACGATCCACAGCCGCCGGCCCTCGAGGCTGATGAGGGGAAAGACGAAGCGAGTGGTCAAGGTGGCCAGCACCAGGAGCACCACGGTGGCGTTGAGCACGCTGATCCAGCCCTGCCACAGCTCCCGGTGATAGGAGGGCACGGCCGGGCGCATATTCGCCCCGTAGAGAGCCATGATGCCGAAAAAGACCACGAACTGGCTCCACTGCCCCGGATCGCGCAGGAAGCTCCGCAGATCTTTGGCGGTGAGGGATCGGTAGGGCTCCGGCAGCCACTGCCATCCCCAGCGCCGCCGCCATCCCCAGCGCCGCCCCCGGCCCGAACGGCGGGAGGCGGAGGAAGAGGCCAGCTCGGGATCCGACAGCCTCGCCTTCCCAAGCCGGCTACCCGGCGGCGACCAGCGCTGCCCCTTGAGATCGGTCCAGCCGGAGTAGAGCCAGCGCGCCGCCACCTCCGTTGCCACCAACACTCCCAGCAGGGCGGAAAGCCACAGCCACAGGGTGGGCCAAAGGACAGCCGGCAGCGAGAGGATGGACTCCATCGGCCCCTCCGCGGCGGCGAGCACCGCCGAAGACGCCCACTGGCTGGGCAACCACTCGGCCCCGGAGCCCTGCAACACGCCGCGTACCGCCTGCTCTCCCCGAGCGTCGGCCCAGGCCAGCAGATGGCGCAGGCCGAAGCCGAAGACCACTGTCAACACCGCCGCCGCCGCCAACACCGGTCCCTTGGGCAGCCGGGGCAGCACCCGCGCTCCGGTCATGGCCAGCACCGCCCCGAGAGCCGCCGGCAGCACCACGAAGGGCGGGAATACCAGCAGCAGAGCGTGGTAAAACGCCGGTGAGGCCTCCACCACCCGGCCGTAAGCCAAGAACACGGCGGAGCCCAGGAACGCCGAGGCCCAGGAGCTGAGGGTCACGCACTCCCAGAAGCGGCCGAGAAAGAGGGTGCGCCAGCCCGCCGGGCTGAGCATCAAGAGGGTCATTTCCTGAGAGCGGTAGAGGGTTCCCCAGGCCACGACCACGTTGGACAGCACCAAGAGCCCGAAGAGCACCAGCGCGAAGGTGGAGAGGAGCTGGCCCATGACCAGCTCCGCCAGCGTCCGGCGGCCCACTCCCAACCACTCGGCACCGAAGTCCTGGAGCAAACCGAAGAGACGGTGGGAGACCCCGTAGGCCCCCAGCCACAGCAGCACCGTGGACACCGAGACCACCGCCACCTTGAGCCGGCTCTGGGAGCCAAGGGAGGCGACGGCGTGGCGCAGGCCCCGCCAGCGCGCCCAGAGCAGAGCCCGTAGCGGGCTCAACGCCGATCCTCGCCCGGCATCGGCCCCTGCACCCCCTCAGGGGCCTCCCCTGGGCTCTCTTCCTGGCCTCCCTCTTGGGTCAGGCTCAGAAAGACGTCTTCCAGGGAGCCGGGATGGCGGGCCAGGGCTTTGATTTCCGCCACCGATCCCAGATGCCGCAGGCGCCCGCGGTGGATGATGCCGATGCGGTCCGCCACCTGCTCCGCCAAGCTCAGCGTGTGAGTGGACATGAAGACCGTCAGCCCCTCCCGGGTCCGGCGCTGCAGCTCCTCCCGCAGCCGGCGCATGCTCCGCGGGTCGAGGCCCACCCAAGGCTCGTCCACCACCACCACCTGGGGCTGGTGGAGGAAGGTGACGGCGAAGGAAATCTTCTGCCGCATGCCCTGGCTGTAGGTCTCCACCAGCCGATCCGCCGCCGCCGCGATCTCGAAGCGCTCCAGAAGCTCGTCGATGGCGTCGTCCAGGCCACGCTGGGGCATGCGGTACAGACCGGCGACAAAGCGCATTAGCTCGCGGCCGGTGAGCTTCTCGTAGAGCAGCGGCCGGTCCGGCACGTAGCCCAGCAGCCGCCGCGCCGCCAGGGGCTCGCGTTGCAGGTCGTGACCGCCCACCAGCGCCTGGCCGGAGGTCGGCCGCAGGAGCCCGACGATCATCTTGATGGTGGTGGTCTTGCCGGCGCCGTTGGGGCCGAGGAAGCAGAAAAGCTCCCCGGGTTCGACCTTCAGGTCCATCCCCCGCACCGCCTCCAGAGCCCCGAAGCTCCGGCTCAACTGTCGTGTTTCGATCAATTCTTGGCCCCCTACGCGACGGGCTCGCATCGGGCAAGCCCCACGGCGACAAACAGGTTACACTGTGCGAGCCGCAATCGCTGGATCAGTGTTTTGGACTGTCTCACTTCCTACGGAGAGGTGAGGGGCCAAGTACCAAACGAGCGGGGCCGAGCAGGCCCGGCGAAACCCGCGTCCCCCCGCGAACCGAGCGCATTGAGGAGAACGACCGAGCATGACCGCGAGAAGCAAAAGCGCCGAATCCGCCGTGGGATCCCGCGGCCAAACCGTGATCCCGGCAGCCATCCGCCGCCGCCACAACATCGAACCCGGTGATCAGCTGATCTGGCTCGACGACGGCAAAGTGATCCGGGTGGTACCGATGCCCAACGATCCCCTCAAAGCCCTGGGAGGGGAGGGGGAGGAAAGCCTCTTCAACGAGCTTCTGGAGCGGCGCCGCAAGGAAGAGTCCTAGTAGTCGGGGATGCTTCTCTGAATCACCCACGAGGATGAAAAGAAGTCCTGACAGCCGACGGGGGTAGGGGCAGGTCTTGTGCCTGCCCTCGCTGTTCATGGAACCTCGCCCCGGGCGACCACGAGGGTCGCCCCTACCGGCTGGATCAAGGTCGTTGGGGTCCGAGCCCAACTAGCATTCGGGAGTGGGACTTTCAGGGCAGCCCGTGGCAGGCGTCACTCGTCGCGGAGCAGCTGTTGCCCCGGCCGCCAGCGCGGGATGCCGCCGTCCCGGCGCTCGTCCAGGAGCTCGTGGGGACGGTAGCGGGCCTTGTAGGCCATGCTGCGATTGCCGGCGACGAAATAGCCCAGATAGACCCAGGCCAGGTTCAGTCTCCGAGCCCGCTCGATCTGCTGCAGGATGGCGTAGACTCCCAGGCCGCGTTCCCGGCGCCGGGGGTCGTAGAAGCAATACACCGCCGACAGGCCGTCCGGCACCTGATCGAAGAGCGCCACCGCCACCAGCCGCCGTTGCAGGCGAACCTGTAGCTCGTAGCCGAAATCCTCATAGCCCTCGATGAAGGTGCGGTAATAGTCCAGCGGGTCGATACCGCGATCCTCCCAGCCCCGCCGCTGAGCCATATCCCGGTGATACCGGCGATAGAGCGTCAAGTGCTCGGAGGACATGGCCGGCCTCGAGATGCGCACCTCCAGGTCACGGTTCTCCCGCAAATTCCGGCGCATGGACCGGGAGGGGTGGAAGTCCGCCACCGCCACCCGCAGGCTTCGGCACTCCTGGCACAGGGCACAGGCCGGACGGAAGAACATCCGGCCGAAGCGCCGCCAGCCTTGTTCGAGCATCTCCTGGTACAGCGAGGGCGGGCAGCCCTCGATATAGCGGTAGCGCATGCGCGCCCGCTGCTCCGGCAGGTAGACGCAAGTCTCCTCGTCGCCCTGGAACTCGCGCAGCGCCCGCGGGCCCTGCTCTTCCCCCTCGGCGGCCTCGGATCTCGGCCCACCCGCCCCTGAATCTCCACCCTTCACGGCCTCACTCCTTGGCGTCCTCCATGGCGTGATCCTATCCTGCGCCCCATCCCCCGAAGACACGACCCCAAACACGACCCCCAGACACGAGGGGCCCGGCGTCTCTGCCGCCGGGCCCTTCGATATCGTCTCTGTCGAGGTTGCGGCTACTCGCCGCCGTCCTCGCTCAACGTCGCCACCAGATCCACCAGACCGGCGGATTTCGGGGCGGTGCAATTGGGGCTGGCGTCCTTGGCGAAGGCTCGCAGGGCGCTCATCAGCAGCCGCGTGCGCAACCCCCGATCGACTACTCCGGCATCCTCCAGATCATCCAGAGCGTCGACGGTGCAGGCCAGATACTGGCGGAAGGTGAAGGCGCCGTCGAAGCTGCAGGGGATCTCCGGAATCACCACCGTCTCGCCGGCCTGCACGTTGTACAGGCGATTGCGCACGCCGCCGGGCCACAGCACCTCGACGTCACCCCGCCGGGCCGCGCCAAGGCCGAACTGCTTGTCCAGAGCGTCCTGGGACGCGTAGCTGGAACCGCCCACCACCGGCAAGCTCACCCAATCTCCGCCCCGGGGACGGAAGCGGACCACCGCACCGATGCCGTCACGGTTGACTCGACCCCGGGGGGTCAGGCCGATGGCTCCCTGGACCTCGACGGTGATGCCCTGGTTGCCATTGCCACCGCTGTTGAGCTCCACCGACAGATCGCCGTTGAGATAGGTGTTGCCGTTCCACACCAGCTCGCCGGAAGCATTGGGTTCGAAGTTGAGGATGAAGAAGGCCGTAGCGTCGAAGACGCTGCCCAGAGGCGCCTGATTGACCAAGGTCAGCTCCGGACCGACGTTGAGGTTGGAGATGCTGACGATGTCCGGGAAATGATCCTGGTTCAGATCGCCCACCGCCATCCCGTGGACCACCCGCCGGCTGTGGTTGGTGGAGGTGGCCAGCGCCGCCTGATCCCATTCGAATTGGGCGTTGCCGCAGCCCTGATTCTGCAGGATCACCCCGGGGTTGCCGAGCTCGATGCCCGGCCCCACGTCATGACCGCCGTGGAAGACGATGTCCGCATCGCCGTCCAGATCGTAGTCGAAGGTCGAGGTGCCCCAACCGAAGGGAGTGGTGAGGAAATCCCCCACCCCGGGATCAGCGAACGTCTTGCCCGGCCCCTGGAGCAGCCAGCGGGAAGGCTGCAGCCCCGGCTCCGGAATCCCCACCGGCTGGTAATCGCCGAAGTTGCTGCCGAAGAAGTCGATGTCGCCATCGCACTCGAAATCGGCGAAGGAAAGTCCCATCCAGGACCCCCAGACGTTGGTGCCGGCGGCCATCGCGCGGTCGGTGAAATTGCCGTTGCCGTCGTTGTCGAAAACGTGCAACAGACCGCGGTCCACACCGCCGGTGGAGGCCGAAGGCACACCGCCCTGGTCGTCGGCGGTGAACAGGTCGACATCGCCGTCCTGGTCATAATCCGCCAGCGCCACGGCCCAGCTGAGCCCGGCGGAGCCCCCGGCGCCCGGCGGAAAGCCTGCCAGGTCGGTGATGCCGGACGCGGTGCTGGCATCGACGAAGACGTTGCCCCCCTGGTTGAGGAAGAGCTGGTTGTGCTGATTGAGAGCGAAGGGCTCGAAGATGCCGGTGAAATCATCCCAGGTGCTGTAGGTGTTGCCCACCACGATGTCCAGCAGGCCGTCGTTGTTGACGTCACCGAGGGTGCAGCCGGACGGGTTCAGCGGCGGCCCGGCGGCACCGCTGGCGGCGCTGATGTCGACGAAGGTACCGTCGCCCTGATTCTCGAACAGCAGGTTGGGGGAGAGATTGGTGGTGACGTAGAGATCGTGATCCCCGTCGTTGTCGATATCCCCGAAGCAGGCCCCGGTGCCATCCGCCGGAACCGCCGCCACTCCCGCCGCCGTCGCGACGTCGATGAAGGTGGTGGAACCGGTCTCCACCAGCTGATTGGAGAACAAGCCGTTGGCCCCGCCGGGACCGTTGGTGGCGAAGATGTCCTCGTCGCCGTCCCCGTCGTAGTCGAAGATCACCACCCCTGGGGCCCCCCGAGCCTTGATCGGAGTATCCACCCGCTTCTCCCCGTCGTAGGGCGGATCCATCTTGATGGCGTCGAACTCGGCGTTGCTCGCCGAGGGCACTCGTTCGAAGACGATGCCCGCACCGGCGTCCGCGGCGATATCGCTGAAACTCACTCCACCGCCGCCTTGGGCCCAAGCCGGCATCCCCGCCAGCAAGGCCAGACAACCACCGACCCAAAGGCCTCTCAGCCACTGGTGATCTCCCCATTGGCGATCTCCGCGCTGGCGATCTCCGTGCCGGGAGCTCGGGACAAGGGCAAAAACGCTACCCAGACTCTCCATGTTCAACCTCCTGCAAATCCAAACGCCACCGCGGGCTCAATGGGCCGTACCCAGGCAGCTCCGGCTCCGGAAGCCGGCTGAGAATTGATTGTCGACGGTGGAGAAAACCGGACCAGCACAACACCACAGGGGATATCCACACGCCATTGAGCAAACTCGTCCGACTTCCGGTGCTCAGCCCGCCCTTCTCTCCCCCGCACCGCTTGTCGGTCGATCTCTTAAGGAGTGCAAAAAAACGCCCGAGCGGGGCAAGATCCCCGATCGGGCGTTCTCAGATCCGTCGTTGGAAGCCGAATCAGCGAGCTGCCGCCGGCTCCTCGGCCTCGTCATCCCCGATCAGATAGCGGTCGAGGAAGAGGGCGGTGGCGGCGAGGAAATAGTCGCGGTTCGACTTCTTGCGGAAGCCGTGGCCTTCATCCTTGGCCAGCAGGTACCAAACCTCTCCACCGTTGTCGCGGATCTCCTCCACCATCTGCTCGCTCTCGCTGGCGGGCACCCGGGGATCGTTCAGTCCCTGGACCACCAGCAGCGGGTTGGAGATCTTCTCCGCGTGGTTGGTGGGAGAGATCTTTTCCAGGAAGGCGCGCATCTCCGGATCCCGCTCATCGCCATACTCCACCCGTCGCAGATCCCGACGGTAGTCCTGGGTGTTCTCCAGGAAGGTGACGAAGTTGCTGATCCCGACGATGTCCACCCCGGCCTTCAGGCGGTCGTCGTAGTGCACCATGGAGGCCAGCACCATGTAGCCGCCGTAGGAACCGCCGAAGACCGCCACCCGCTCCGAGTCGAGCTCCGGCTGGGTCTCGATCCAATCCAGCAGAGCGCCGATATCCTTCACCGAGTCTTCCCGCTTCATGCCGTTGTCCAGCTGCAGGTAGCTCTTGCCGTAACCGCTGGAGCCGCGCACGTTGGGCGCGATCATCGCCACTCCCAGCTCCTGCACCAGGAACTGAGTGAACGGGCTGAAGCCGGGCCGCTCCTGTCCTTCGGGGCCACCGTGGATGTCGATGACCACCGGATGGGGACCGGGGCCCGAGGGCTGGTAGTAGAACGCCGGGATGGTGCGCGACTCGCCGTCCACCTCATCGAAGGTGGGGAATCGCACGAGCTGCGGGACGGAGAAGGATTCCACGTCCAGACCGCCGACCTCGCTGAAGGTCCAGCGGGTCAGCTTGCCCGTCGCCAGCTCCAGGGAGTGGACGTCCCCGGGGGACTGGGAGCTGTTGATGTTGAAGGCCAGGCGCTGGCCGTAGGCGTCGAATCGGAGGCTGTAGATCAGCGCCGTCGGCAGCTCCGGCATCTTCACCGGCTCCAGGCCGGGGAGCTTGCGCACATGCAGCTCCGACAGACCGTCGGCGTTGACCACGAAGGCGATGTGCTTGCCGTCGGGGGAGATTTCGATCTGTCCCACATCCCACGGAATGTCCTCGGTGAGGATGCGGGTCTCGCCGCTCTCGAGATCCTTGTAGCGCAGGTGCTTGAACTCCGTGCCGCGGTCGGAGGCGAAATACACACCCTTGCCGTCCGCGGCGAAGCTCACGCCGGAGTAGGCCACCGGCTCGTCGGCGTCATCGATGGGCGTCAGCTCTTTGGTCGCCAGATCGAGGATGTAGGGATTGGTCTCGTTGGCGGAGATGTATTGGGCGACGATGATCTTCTTGTCATCCGGGGAGAATCCCCCCACCACCCAGGCGCCCCCGCGCTCGAGCAGCAACTCCTCTTCCCCGGGCTTGTTGATATCTCCCAGGTAGACGTCCCAATCCTGGCCGTTGCGGCGGGTGCTGTAGAACGCGTAGCGCTCGCCGTCGTGAGCCCAGTTGGTGCTCCCGTTGAGGGACTCGCCGTCGCTGAGCAGGCGGTACTTGCCGGTCTTCAGGTCGAAGTAGAAGATCTGGAAGAACTCACCGCCTCCCACATCCTTCTGGAACAGGAACCCCTCGGTCTTCGGCGTCGGGCTCGGCTCGGCGCCGCCGACGGGCTCGTCGAAGAAGGTGATTTGCTGGCGCGCCGCTCCCGGCTCGCGCACCCAGTGGACCTGGCTGGTCTCCCCGAAGCGGGTGGAGATCAGGACTCCCTCGCCGGTGGGATGCCATCCCTGGAGGTTGGCGCTACGGGCGTTCTGGTAGCGCTGCAGCTGATCCTCCACTTCCTGAGGAATCTCCGGGATCCCTTCGATCACCAGGTTGCCGCGCTCCACCCGCTCGACGGCGGTAACCGGAGCGGCAAGCAGTGCGCAGAAGAGGGCGGCGGCGAAAACCGATAAAAATCGTTGGTAGAACATCGAATTCTCCGTGCATTTGAGTCTGGTAAGGCAGGGTCCGCTGTGCGGCCTTGTTGCTGGAGTATACCTACGACAAGAGTCGGAGCTGGTTTCGCCCCAGTTTCGCGGCCCATTCTGTTTCGACGGTTTCTACCCTAGAAAGCGCCGCCTCTCCCGTCCACGGACCACACCCTACTTTTTTCCCGCCCCGTGAGGGAAACCGCCCCACGTTCCCGCGTTTCCTTGTAGACGCACTCAGGGAAGGACTTCTCCCACCTCGGCCCAGGCCTCGCCCGGCCCTGCGCCCACCCCCGGCCTCAACCCCCGGAACGAGTCCTTCGAACAAGCTCCTCGAGTGGGCCCAACATGCCCGCTAGACCCACCCTCCGATCACGCTGATCGGAGGGTCTTTTTTCTTGGCGGAGCATCAGCACCTCCACCGGACGCCCTGGCGGGTTCCTCTGGACGCCCTGGCGGGCCAGCCCCATCGACTCCTTCGCGAGATTTCTTGAGCACATTTCTCGCCGGATTTCGCGGCTTGGTTGAAGCCCTCTCGAACACCGGGGGCCGTTCTCTCATCCACGAGCCGCCGGCTCCTGCGGGAGCTGCGAGGGCCACCCTACTCAGGAGTCACTCATGCAACGATTGTTCGCCGTCCTCTGCTCCCGAATGCTGGAAGGCCGTCGAGTCCCCCTGGCCCAAGGCCGCTTCTTGACCACTCACCTCATCCTCATCGGCTGTCTGCTCGCCGCGCTGCCGCTGGCTGCGCAGCCCCTCGATTCCTCCTCCCCGCAGAGCAAGCTTCGACTAGCCCCGCAAACCGGCGTCGCCGGCGAGTTCCTCGTGCTCTTGGAGGACCAGACTCCATCCGTCGCCCCCACCGCCCTCGCCGCGGAGAATCTCGTCGCCCGCTACGGCGGTACGGTGCAGAAGACTTGGGACCTGGCGGCGCGGGCCTTTCTTGCGAAAATGACCCTGGACCAGGCCCGTCAGCTGTCCAAGGATCCGGCGGTGCGGCTGGTGGAACAAAATCGCACCGTCGAGGTCTCCGTCCCCCCGTATCCTGGGTTCTCCGACAACATCACTCAAAGCGGCACGATTGTCGGTGAAGCCTTCGGCACGCAATCCATCTCCTGCTCCGAGCTCGACCCCCGGGATCCCGGCTACAACTGCCCGGACAACTGGGGCCTCGACCGCATCGACCAGAGCACCCTGCCCCGGGACGGCTTCTACGACTATCCCGCTAGCGGCCAGGGTGTACACATCTACCTCATCGACACCGGCATTTCCTCTACCCATCCGGAGCTCGCTGGGCGCATCGGCCCGGGGGTCAACGTCACCGTCCCCGACGGCCATGACGATCGCGATGACACCGAGGACTGCCACGGCCACGGCACCCACACCGCTGCCATCGCCGCCGGCAGCACCTACGGCGTCGCCAAAGACGCCATGGTCCACCCGGTACAATTCCGTGAATACTGCGACGTTCTCATCAACGGTGGCGAGGACGAGATCATGGACAGCATCGAGTGGGTGCTTAGCGTCCAGGGAACCGCAGGCCATCAAGGACCGTCGGTGGTCAGCTTCAGCGGTGCCAACGAAGAGGGCTGGGGTCAGATCCTCGCCTCCTCGGCTCAGAACTTGCTCAACGCCGGCATCTCCTTCGTCCAATCCGCCGGCAACCAAAACAACCTCGCCTATGACAGGCAAGGCAACTCGCACCCTGTGAACGTCTGCGATGTGACCATCGGCGGCGTGGTTCCGGGAATGCTCATCGCCGGCGGTATGGACATCAACACGGTCCACGGTCAGGAAAAAGACGGGCGCTGGCTCCGGGAAGGCCCTACCACCACTGGCGGTAGCCCCGATCCCAGCTACCAACCCTCCTGCATCGACTTTCACTACCATGACTGTGGGTCTAACACCGGTCCCTGCATTGACGTCTGGGCCCCGGCGGCTCACATTCGTTCCGCCGAGGAAGACTACAACCCACCGCAGAACAACGACTACAGCTTCCGGCTGAGCGGCACCTCCATGGCAGCCCCCCACGTGGCCGGCGCGGTGGCGCTCTACCTGGAAGACCATCCCAGTGCCACCCCCGCACAAGTGCACCAGGCGATCATCGACAACGCCACCGTCGGGGTGCTCGAATCCAGCCCTTCGAGCCCGTACTCCATCGGCAACTCCCCCAACCGACTGCTCAACGTCAATCCCGGCGGCAATCGGCCGCCGGTGGGTGTGGCGGACACCGTCGTCGTGGCCGCGGGCTCGCCCCAGGTTTCCATCTCCCTGGGAGCCATGCTCGGAAACGATTGGGACCCCGAGGGGGACGCCCTGCGGATCTGTAGCTACGACGACAGCTTGACCCAACACGGCACGCTGGCGAGCCACGTCGCCGGCGTCAACTACGCGCCCAACTCCAGCTTCTGGACCGCTGGTGAGGATCGCTTCCAATATCTGCTCAGCGACCGCTCCGACTGCTCCCGACAGATCCCGGTGGACGTCTTTCTCAAGATCGCCCTCTTAGCCGATGACTTCGAGTCCGGCAACCTATCCGCCTGGACCGCCCAACACGTCCTGGGTGGCGGCCAGGTCACCGCCAGCTCGTCCTCCAAGTACTTCGGCGCTTACGGCCTGAGGGCCTACCTCGGGGGCGGTGTTTCGGACAGCGCCAAGGTCATCGACCTGACCCCCAACCGGGAGACCTCCTACCAGGCCAGCTTCTGGTTCAACCCCGATGCCATGCAGATTGCCAATGGGCAGGTGGTCTACATCTACGCCCAACGAGATGACGTGCTCCCAACCAACGTCATCCTGCTCCAAGTGCGCAAGGGGACAACCCATCAGCTCCGCTTGCAGGTGCGGGAGAACGACCGCTCCTGGACCTACAGCGACTGGTTCAATCTCTCTGGCTGGAATCACATCGACGTGGAGTGGTTCGCCGATCCACCCCTGACCAGCGTCGGCGGCTACGCCCGCCTGCTGCTCAACGGCGTCGAGGTCTTCCAGGAGACCAACCTGGACAACAGCGACCACCGCATTGATCGCGCCGTCCTGGGCGCCTTCGGCGGCGTCTCCCCCTCCGCCACCGGCTACTTCGCCTTCGACGACTTCTCGTCGAGCCAATTCTGACACCGCCGGCTCGCCTCCGGTGAGCCTCCGGTCCTGGTGAAGAGGCCCCTCCGGTCCGCGTGGCCGGAGGGGCTCTCTTTCTGGGGGTCCGGCAGCTCCGCCTCCGAGCATGCTCCGAGCCATCCCTGCGACCCCTCGCCGAAAGTTTCTTGAGCACATTTCCCGCCGGATTTCGCGGCTTGGTTGAAGCCCTCTCCAACACCGAGGGTCTTTTCTCGTCAACGAGGCTCCAGTTCCTGCGGGAACTGCGAGGCCCGCACTACCAAGGAGTCCCCCATGCGACCATGGACCACCCTGTTCCGTTCCCGGCCCCAGCTGGGCCGCAGTCACAACCCAACCCGAGCGATCTCTACGGCGACCGCCTTGCTCCTCGCCGGCTGCCTCCTCGCAGCGTTGCCGCTGACGGCGCAGCCCGGCGATGCCCCATCCCCGACCAGCGAGCTGCGCCTGGCCCCTCAGGACAGCATCGAAGGGGAATATCTCGTTCTCCTGGCCGATTTCATCGAACCTACCGAGGCCGACGTCAAACGCGAGGCCGACGAGTTGGTCACCCGCTACGGCGGCACCGTGCAGGAATTCTGGCACCGGGCCGCCCCTGCGTTCCTGGCCGAGATGAGCGAGGACCAGGCCCTCCAGCTGGCCAAGGATCCCGCAGTGAGGGTGGTGGAGCAGAACCGGAGGATCGAATTCTTTGGCACCCTACCCCCAGACTGCTACGGCAACACCACCCAGAGCGTTGCAGGCGGCGGCGAGGCCGCCGGCACCCAGGCCATCTCCTGCTCCGAGCTCGATCCCCAGGATCCCGGCTACAACTGCCCCGACAATTGGGGGCTGGATCGCATCGACCAGGCTCTTCTACCCCGAGATGGATTCTTCGATTATCCGGCTAGCGGAGCAGGAACCCACGTCTACCTGATCGACTCCGGCATCGCTTCCTCTCATCCCGAGTTTGCCGGCCGCCTGGGGCCCAGCGTCAACGTCACCGTAGCTCCAGGACATCCGAACCGCTTCAACCTCACCGACTGCCTCGGCCACGGAACGCACACGGCCGCTATCGCAGCCGGAAGCACCTTTGGAGTGGCCAAGGACGCCGTGATTCACATGGTGAAGGTGTCGGACCCCTGTGGTGATCCTCCGGCAGGAACCAGCAGCCAGACCATCATCAACGCCATCGATTGGATCCTCTCCGTCCATGGCTCTGCGGGTCATGAGGGTCCTGCCGTGGTGAACTACAGCGGCGGAAATACCAGCACCGGGTGGAGCACCCTGATCGCTACCGCAGCGCAGAATCTCCTCAGCGCCGGTATTTCCCTGGTCCAATCGGCCGGCAACCAAAACGACAACGCCGGAGGTACCCCAGTCGACGCCTGCAGTCGATCTCTCGGAGGTCCCGTAGACGAGGTGATCGTCGTCGGCGGAATGGACCTGAATCGCGTCGGTGGCCAGCTGAAGGACGGCCGCTGGCTACGTGAGGGGCCTGCAACCACTGGAGGGGACCCCGATCCCAGCTATCCGCAGCTGTGCGGCGTACAGCAAGACTGCGGCTCCAACACCGGCCCTTGCATCGACATCTGGGCTCCGGCGGCCCACATTCAATCCGCCGATCACGACGGCCCGGGTGCCAGCTGCCGGCTCAGCGGCACATCTATGGCCGCTCCCCACGTCGCCGGTGCGGTGGCCCTCCACCTGGAGGCAAATCCCACCGCCACGCCTGCCCAGGTACACCAGGCCATCGTCGACAACGCGATCCTCGGCGTGCTGGAGGACGATCCCCTCAGCCCCTACTCCATCGGCAACTCTCCCAATCGCCTAGTCAACGTCGTTCCCGGCTCCGTCGTCCCACCCAATGCCGAGGACGACACCTATGTGGTCCCTCAGGGTTCGTCGAGCTTCACCCTGGGATACAACGGCCTCTTCGCCAACGACACCCCCACCGGCGAGATTCGCTACAACTCCCACACCCAACCACAACACGGCAACATCCAGATCCACGCCGCGGGGTTGATCTTCCAGCCGTTCCCGAGCTTCTGGACTGCCGGGTCGACGACCTTCACCTACACCATCGAGTTGCTCGACCTCCCCGCCTACACCGCCACCGCTAACGTGACCCTGATCGCCGATCCGGTGCTCTTCGAGGATGATTTCGAATCCGGGAGCCTCTCCTCTTGGGACAGCCAGACGGTCTCCGGCGGAGCCACCCTGCAAGTGACCTCAGCGGCTTCCTACAAAGGCCTCCTCGGCCTCGAAACGACCTTGAACAGCGCAAGCTCCAAAGCCAAGCTGGAAACCTTCACTCCGAACCAGGAGGATTCCTACTCCGTCG
Organism: Acidobacteriota bacterium; assembly: GCA_034211275.1. Lineage (NCBI taxonomy): Bacteria > Pseudomonadati > Acidobacteriota > Acidobacteriota bacterium. The sequence continues at coordinate 12,407 of JAXHTF010000025.1, read as the reverse complement.
AGTTCTGGCTCAATGCGGACTCCCTCACGATGACCTCCGGGGACTTTCTCAAGCTCCTCAACGCGCGGGACGACTCCGCAGGCCGCTTCGTGTTCCAGATCGAGGTCCACCAGCGCCAAGGTCCCGCCCTGCGCTTGCGCACCCAAGACGCTGCCGATCAAGTGACCCAGAGCACCCTGCAATCGATCGTCGGCTGGACCCATGTCGAAGCGCAGTGGGGCACGGGCGGCAGTCAAGACCTCGGCTTTGTGCGGCTGCTTCTGGACGGTACCCCCGTCTATGAACAATCCGGCCTCGACTACGGCCCCCGCCGCATCGACCGTGCCCTCTTCGGCGCCTTCGGCGGCATCCACCCCGGAACCAGCGGAACGGTCTATCTGGACGAGTTCGTTTCGCAGCGGTAGGTGTCCCGAGCCCCCAACCCCCCCGGCCTTCCGGGCCGGGGGGCGACACTACTCTCTCTGACCTCACTCCCGTGGCGTTGCGCGGTGCCTCGGCTCTCGACGAACTCTTAGCAAGCTTCCCGTCATCCAGAGCCCTAAATCTCTAGAGTTTCTAGGACATCAGACTTGCAAGCGACGCCCAAGCCCTAATCGAAAGCAGTCTCCTTTGACGAATAGCCGCACCATCGCGTACCATACAACGCAAGAATTTAAAGCAATACTGGTGAAGGCGAAACGCAAGTCAACGTCTACCGCGCAGGTAGGTCGACTCTGCCACTGCTCGACCACTACAAGACAGCTAGAGCCCAAGACCTTAGCCACCACTCCTTCTGACTTTGCGCCGATCGAATCAGCCTGACAATGCCACTTACTACCACCCTCAAGCATCATATTGGCTAACAGCCATTGAACTAAAGAGGAAGCATGGAAATGCACAGCCGCCCAACGGAAGAGACAACCGAGAAGGCGCCCGAGAAAAAAGACGGGCACGTCGCCGTCATATACGTACATGGCATGGGAAGCCAGCGACGATATGAGGAGGCAAGCCGGCTGATCGACGCCATAGACATCCATCTTTCAAACTCTCAAAGACGAGGAGAAGAGAAAGGCTACCTCGCAAGAATACGCCCCAGACTAGAACCTTCAAGGAGCGGCGCCGGGAGAACCGAAGTCTATATTCGGGCCAAGCATCATAGCCCTAAGGAAGAAGGAGTTGAACCCACAAACGCGAGATTCTTCGAGCTTTACTGGGCTCCGATCATGGCCGAACACAGTTCCGCATGGAGGGTCCTTGTATGGCTCTTTGGCCAGGTACCAAGGCCCCTAGAAACAATCCGAGCAGAGTGGAGAGAGCGGCCTCGACTACGCCGGTCTACTCTGATGGAGATCTTCCATGAACCAGATTCCTGGCCACCTGGAACTAGAGAGAGAGATTTCTCCGAACTAATGGGTCTTTATCACAGATTCGAACGCCATGACGCACGAAGAGATTTCCCAAAGGGGACCTTCAAAAACTTCCTGAAATTCCAAGAGAAGGAGATCAAATCCTCTCAAAGTCAGAAAAAGCTTCTTGCGCTCTCGGAACTTTGGCGCCAGAAGTATCGATACCGCGAAGCTACAACCGCCTTCTTGCTTGTCACCTTTGGCTTGACTCTGATGGCACTCACTGGAGTAGCCGCCGCCCTAATCCTCTACGCTTTTCAGAAAACCTACGGATGGGAAGTACTGAAACCATTATTGGGCATTATGCCTGATCCCATATCCACCAGGCTCAACCCCTCCTTGGCAGCCTTGTTTGGAGTGCTATTTTCAATCGGTGGACTACTCGGGATCAGAAAATTTCTCACATTATATTTGGGCGACGTCGAATCCTGGTCAACCTACGAAGAGACCGACGCCAAGCACCAACGACGCAAGAAAGTAATTGATCGTGGATTCAGACTTCTTTCCCATGTTTTATCTGACCCCGACTGCACCAGGGCTGTGATCGTCAGCCATAGCCTTGGTACAGCGGTCGCGCAAGATACCCTCCTGGAGGTCGCCAGGTATAATCGAGCTCACTATCCCTCCGACCCAATTTCAAAACCAATTCCACTTGACAAGATCACACACCTGATAACCATCGCTAGCCCAATCGACAAGATCCAATACTTCTTCGAGAGCTACAAGAGTCGATTTCACAGGTACAAGCGGGTAGTAGAAGATCTGCGCGGCGACATTGGAGGAGTTCCTTTTTCCCGCAATAGAAAGCCGCACATCCACTGGATCAACTTCTGGGATGAAGGGGACATCATAAGCGGCGCAATACATTCACCAACCAGTCGCCGGGGACTACCAAATCGGGTCGACAACGTTCATATTTCGAACTTATACTTTCCCGACCCAGGAGCGTCGCATTCTGCCTATTTTGACAACCGCCAGGTTATTGGTGAGATTTTTTCGATCATCTTCAAGGGAGAGCATGACTTCGCCAACGCTCCCCGCAAACCTGGCTCGGACTATGACCTAGAAAGCGTCTATCTAGGGCCAGGAGACAAAACCGGCCGGGCTCGCTTCTTTGCACTTTCTGCGATCCTCTTCCCCTGGCTGCTTCTACTTGGCTTGATCCTTAGCCTCCTAGACATGAATACCGGGGTGCTGGTCACTTGGTTCCTAGCAGCGTCTGCCTTCGCGATCCTCTTGGTGGGCTTTTGTGTAGGAAAAGTGCGCGGCCATCGGCTTCCGCTGTAGAAAAGCAACCTAGCGATGGTCACTCTGCCAGGACTCCAACCAAGCCAGTGGCCTCTGCAGCTAGGAATCTTGCAGTTCTCTTACCTGTCACCTTGGCAGAAGACCCCACGGTCTCTACCTGTGGCCATGAGGCGTGGAGCCTCGCTCAACTTCCTACCTAGTTGGTGACGGTAGGAATTTTCCTCAACCGAGCTCAAGGAGCCCCCCTCACACCGAAGTCCGCCCCAGCAACCACCCCGGCGCCACCAGCCGGGCCAGGGGGCGCTCGATGAAAGTGCCGGCGCGGTCGTGGGCGTCGAGGAGGGACCCGACTTCAGAGCGGATGCGCTCGTCGTCAGGACAGATCTCCTCGATCCAAGTCCGCCGGTGGTGGGGTTCCTGTTCCAGGGCTTCCGCCAAGAGCGCACGGATGGTACGCCATCGTTCGGGGGTCATGGTCTCGTCCTCCCATTCCTCAATCCCCAGATGGCGATCAGAGCCGGTGCCGAAGCCGCTTTCGGCACCGGCTCGGTCCGGTTGTTGGTCGACGGAAGCCCCGTCTAGCAACAAACCGGCCTCGACTTCGGCAGCCGCCGCATCGACCGCACCCTCTTCGGAGCCTTCGGCAGCAACCATCCAGCACCAGCGGCACCGTCTACCTGGAGGAGTTCGTCTCGCAGCGGTAACCGCTTCGGCCCATCGAGCACCCTACGCATAGCCCCTTCGGTCGGTGTGATCGGAGGGGCTCTCTTGCCCTCTTGGGGCTTCGACTTCCCACATTTCCAGCGCCTGCCAATCGCGGAAGTCACTCTCGGCGACCACAAAAACCGACTCTTGGCGAATTTCTTTGAGCACATCTTGCGCCGGATTTCGCGGCTTGGTTGAAGCCCTCTCGAACACCGGGGGCCGTTCTCTCATCCACGAGCCGCCGGCTCCTGCGGGAGCTACGAGGCTCGCACTACCAAGGAGTCCCCATGCGACGACTGCTTTCTCGTCCTTGTTTCCATCCCACCCCGGGCCGCACCACCAGCCCACGCCGAGGGATCCGAGCCCTCTTCACCCTCCTCTTGGTCGGCGGCCTGATCGTGGCTTCCCCGCTCCTGGCACAGACCTCCGGTACGCCCTCCCCCACCGACAAGCTCCTCCTGGCGCCCCACACCGGCTTCGAGGGCGAATACCTCGTTCTCCTCGCCGACCAAACCGAGTCCAACGCTCGATCCGTCCGGCTCCAGGCCGGCGATCTCATCGCCCGCTACGGGGGCACGGTGCGCACGACCTGGCATCGGGCCGCCCGCGCCTTTCTGGCAGAGATGAGCCCGGACGAAGCCCTCGCCCTGTCCAAGGATCCAGCGGTCCGGATGGTCGAGCAAAACCGCGCCGTCGGCCTGGCCGGCGCCCTGCCCCCGGATTGCTACGGCAGCACGACCCAGAGCCGCAGCGGCGAAGCGGCCGGGACCCGGCTCATCGACTGCTTCGAGCACGACCCCCGGGACCCGAACTACTTCTGCCCGGACAATTGGGGGCTTGACCGCGTCGACCAGGGTGCGCTGCCCCTCGACGGCTTCTACGACTACCTGGCCACCGGCCAGGGGGTGCACATCTACCTCATCGACACCGGCATCGCCACCGACCACGCGGAATTCACCGGCCGCATCGGCGCGGGGGTCAACGCCACGGTGCCCGAGACCAGTCAGTTCCGCGACAACACCGACGACTGCCACGGTCATGGAACCCACACCGCCGGCATCGCCGCCGGTAGCACCTATGGCGTCGCCCAAGACGCCATCCTGCACCCGGTCAAATTCGGCGACAGCTGCGCTGGCGGCGGGTCCGCCGGCACCGATTCCGTGATGGAGGGCATTGAATGGATCCTGGACACCCATGAAGACCCGGGGCAGGTGGGTCCGGCAGTGGTGAGCTTCAGCGGCGGCAACGTCGAAGGCTGGGGAGAGACCCTCGCCACCGCCGTTCAAAACCTGCTCCTCGAAGACATCCCCTTCGTGCAATCCGCCGGCAACCAGAACGACTCCGGTGACGACCCCCAGGGAGACGCTTGCGCCCGCACCCTCGGCGGCCCGATCCCCCAGGTGCTCGTCGTCGGCGGGATGGACATCAACTCCGTCGACGGACAGGACCGAGACGGCCGCTGGCTGCGCGAGGGCGAAAACACCACCGGCGGCAGCCCGGATCCCAGCTATCCCAGCCAATGCGGTACCGACTGCGGCTCCAACACCGGCCCCTGCATCGACGTCTGGGCACCGGCGGCCCACATTCGATCCGCCGACTACGAAGGCACCGCCTGCCGGCTCAGCGGCACCTCCATGGCCGCACCCCACGTCGCCGGGGCGGTAGCGTTGTTCCTGGAGAGAAACCCCAATGCCAATCCGAACCAGGTTCACCAGGCCATCGTCAGCAACGCCACCTTCGGAGTGCTGGAAGCCGATCCTGACAGCGCCTACGCCATCGGCAACTCTCCCAACCGGCTGCTCCACACCAACACCGGAGTCAACCAGCAACCGGTGGGAGTCGCGGACACGATCCTGGTCGAGCCGGGCGCCACCTCCGTCGCTATCCCGAACGGCCTGCTCTTAAACGACGACTGGGACCCGGAGGAAGGGCCGCTGGCCATCTGTAGCTACGACTCCAATCTACTGCAGCACGGTACCCTCGACCTCGGTCATCTCGGCGGAGTGAACTACGTGCCGGGTCCCAGCTTCTGGACCGCCGGGGAAGATCACTTCCAGTATCTGCTCACCGACCGCTTCGACTGCTCGGTTCAGGTACCAGTGGACGTCTCCCTCGTCGCCCTCAACTCCGTGAGCTTCAACGATGACTTCGAATCCGGGGATCTCTCCACCTGGGGCAATCTGAAGACCACCGGTGCGGGCGAAATCACCACCAGCCCCTACGCCGCCTACTCCGGCTCCTACGGATTGATCACCCGGCTCCTCGGCGGCGCCGATGATCGCGCGACCCCCATCGACTTCACGCCCAACCGGGCCGTCTCCTATCAAACGGCCTTCTGGTTCAACGCCGGCTTCATGCGGGTCCCGGCGGGCGAGATCGTCAATGTCGTCACCCTCCGCGACGACGGAATCCCCACCGCCGCCGCACTCTTCCAGCTGCGCCAGAACCCAAACCACCAGATCCGCGTGCTGGTGCGGGAGGACAACCTTCAATACGTCTACAGCAGCTGGTTCGACCTCCACGGCTGGAATCACCTCAGCTTCGAATGGTCCGCCGCCCCCTCCAGCTCCGCCGCCACCGGCACCGCCCGACTGGTCCTCGACGGCACCACAGTCCTCCAAAAGACCAACTACGACAACGACACGATCCGCGTCGACCGCGTAGTCCTGGGGGCCTTCGGCCAGCTCACCACCCCGGCCACCGGCTGGTTCGCTTTCGACGACTTCACGTCGAGTAGCTATTGACCCTACCGGCTCGCCTCCGGTGAGCTTCCGGTCCTGGTGAAGAGGCCCCTCAGGTCCGTGTGACCGGAGGGGCTCCGCCTATCTTCAAACCGAAGACCGCCCCAGCAACCACCCCGGCACCACCAGCCGCGCCAAGGGACGTTCGATGAAGCTGCCGGCGCGGTCGTGGACGTCGAGAAGGGACTCGACTTCGGAGCGGATGCGCTCGTCGTCGGGACAAGTCTCTTCGATCCAGGTTCGCCGGTTGCGGGGTTCTTGCTCCAAAGCTTCCGCCAGAAGCGCACGGACGGTAACCCCATCTACCAGCAAACCGGCCTCGACTACGGCAGTCGCGGAATCGACCGCGCCCTCTTCGGCGCCTTCGGCGGTATTCATCCCGGCACCAGCGGGACGGTCTACCTGGACGAGTTCGTTTCGCAGCGGTAGGCGCTCCACTAGCTCTCCACGACTCTACTGGCTCTCCAGCGCTCCCCTCCGGCTCCCAAAGCCCCGGGGAGCGCCCCTTTCTCGCTTCTCAGGTCTTCGGATTCCTCGACCAGGAAGCTCTCTTCGGAGGCTCCCACCAAAAATTCTTTGAGGGAACCCGACCTCAAATCTCGCGTATCGATACCAGGGCCCTCGAATAGCGAGGGCCTTTTTTCATCCGGGGAGGGTGGCGGCAGGTCCGCTGCCTGCCAGCCCTCTCCAACACGACCCAGGAGGTCCCCCATGTCACAGACCAATGCCTCCCTCCGACCCAGTTCCAGGTCGGCCCACCTCACTCGTGCAGCGCGACCGCTCCGCCTCGCGGCGGCCGTGCTTTTCGCCTGCTGCCTCGTCGTAACCACGCCGCTCCTGGCCCAGCTGTCCGGCCAGGGATCTACCGACGGCAAGCTGCTTCTAGCGCCTCGAACGGGGATCGCGAACCAGTACATCGTGCTGCTGGAAGAGCAGGAAGCCGCCGGTGCACTTTCTGTCAAGCTGGCTGCCGAGAATCTCGTGGCCCGCTACGGCGGCACCGTGCGCAACTCCTGGGAGCTCGCTGCCCGCGCTTTCTTAGTCGAGATGACGGAAGGCCAGGCCCGTGAGCTGTCGAAAGATCCGGCGGTGCGGTTGGTGGAGCAAAATCGCTCCATAGGAGTGCTCAGCACCCAACCCGCCAACTGCTACGGTCATGACGACCTCCAGCGCTCCGGCGAGGCCTCCGGCACTCAGGCCATCTCCTGCTCCGAGCTCGACCCCCGAGACCCCAACTACAGCTGCCTGGACAATTGGGGGCTGGACCGCATCGACCAGAGCACCCTGCCGCGGGACGGCTTCTTCGACTATCCCGCCAGCGGCCAGGGCGCGCACATCTATCTCATCGACACCGGCATCCGCGCCACCCACGCGGACTTCTTCGGCCGCGTCGGCGCCGGCGTCAACGCCACGGTCGACGAAGCCAGTCCGTTCCGCAACAGCACGGACGATTGCTACGGCCATGGCTCCCACACCGCGGGGATCGCCGCCGGCTCCACCTACGGGGTCGCCAAAGACGCCATCCTGCACCCAGTGAAGTTCCTCGACACCTGCACCGGCGGTGGCCCCTCCGGCACCGATTCGGTCATGGAAGGCATCGAGTGGATTCTGGACACCCATGGGGATCCGGGACAGGTCGGCCCGGCGGTGGTCAGCTTCAGCGGAGGCAACGCCGAAGGCTGGGGGCAGATCCTCGCCACCGCCGCCCAAAACCTGCTCAACGCCAACATCTCCTTCGTGCAATCCGCCGGCAATCAGGCCGATGTGGCTTACGACAACCACGGCAACAACCCCCATCCCGTGGACGCCTGCGACATGACCATCGGCGGCCAGGTGCCGGGCATGCTCATCGCCGGCGGCATGGACATCAACACGGTGAGCGGCCAGGACCAAGACGGCCGCTGGCTGCGGGAAGGCCCCAACACCACCGGCGGCGCTCCGGATCCCGCCTACGACGAGCTCTGCGTCAACTTCAGCGGCCACGACTGCGGTTCCAACACCGGCACCTGCATCGACGTCTGGGCCCCCGCTGCCCACATCAACTCCGTCGACTACGAGACCTCCAGCGGCGCTTGCCGCCTCAGCGGCACCTCCATGGCCGCCCCCCACGTGGCCGGCGCGGTGGCCCTCTACCTGGAGGACAACCCCGGTGCCACGCCCGCGCAGGTGCACCAGGCCATCGTCTCCAACGCCACCGTGGGCGTGCTCGAATCGAGTCCTTCGAGCCCGTACTCCATCGGCAACTCCCCCAACCGCCTGCTCAACCTCAACCCCGGCGCCAACCAGCCGCCGGTGGGCGTGGCGGACACCGTGGGAGTGGTGGAAGGCTCGTCGTCGGTCTCCATCCCCCTGGGCATCATGCTCGGCAACGACTCGGACCCCGAGGGGGACCCGCTGCGCATCTGCGACTACGACGACACCCTGACCCAGCACGGCACGCTGGAGATCCACGTCGCCGGCGTCGTGTACCGGCCCAACGCCAGCTTCTGGACCGCCGGGCAGGACCGCTACCAATATCTGCTGAGTGATCGCACCGACTGCTCGGTGCAGATCCCGGTGGACGTCTTCCTGGAGGCCATCGCCGCACCGAGCGCGGCGGATGACGCCTACACCGTGCCCCAAGGCACCGTGTACTTCTCCATTGGCTACACCGGACTGCTGTCCAACGACAGCCCCGCCGGGGAGATCCAGTACACCTCCTTCACCCAGCCCGGCCACGGCACCATCCAAGAGCACGCCACCGGCCTGCGCTTCGAGCCCGACGCCGCCTTCTGGGCCGCCGGGTCCACCACCTTCACCTACACCATCGCTTTGCGGGATTACCCGTCCTACACCGACACCGCTACCGTCACCCTCACTGCCGAGGCACCCTCCGGCGTTCTCTTCGAGGACGGCTGGGAATCCGGTGATCTATCCGCCTGGACCGCCCAGAACGTCCAGGGCGGCGGCCAGCTCCTGGTCAGCCCGTACTCTGCCTACTCCGGCACCTACGGGATGATCGCCAAGCTCGCCGGCGCCGCCGGGGACCGCGCCAACGTGGTGGACCTCACTCCCAACCGGGAAGACTCCTACCAGGCCGGTTTCTGGTTCACTCCCAATTCGATGAAGATGGAGACGGGGGAAACGGTGTACATCTTCGCCCAACGCGACGATCAGCTCCCCACCAATGTGGTCCTGCTCCAGGTGCGCAACAACAGCGGCTACCAGATTCGCATGTTGGTGCGCGAGAACGCCGGCAACTGGGTCACCAGCAGCTGGCACAACCTTTCCGGCTGGACCCGCATCGAAGTGGAATGGTTCGCCGACCCACCCTTCCTGCGCATCGGCGGCTACGCCCGCCTGGTGCTCGACGGCGTCGAGGTCTTCCAGCAGATCAACCTGGTCAACGGCAACCACCGCGTCGACCGCGCCGTCCTAGGCGCCTTCGGCGGCAACCACCCCACCGCCACCGGCCGCTTCGCATTCGACGACTTCACGTCGACCAACAACTGACGCCGCCGGCTCACCGCGAGTGAGCCAGCGGCCTAGTTTGGGAGCCCCTTCGGTCGTTTTGGCCGGAGGGGCTCCGTTCTTCTCACACCGAAGACCGCCCCAACAACCACCCCGGCACCGCCAGCCGCGCCAAGGGGCGTTCGATGAAGCTGCCGGCGCGGTCGTGGGCGTCGAGGAGGGACTCGACTTCGGAGCGGATGCGCTCGTCGTCGGGACAAATCTCTTCGATCCAGGTTCGCCGGTTGCGGGGTTCTTGCTCCAAAGCTTCCGCCAGAAGCGCACGGACGGTACGCCATCGTTCGGGGGTCATGGTCTCCTCCTCCCATTCCTTAGTCCCCAGATGGTGATCAGATCGGATGCCGAAGCCGCTTTCGGCACCACTCAACAAGATCTCCCTTTGTTGAAGAAACGCGAAACTCGGTCGCCATTTCCCTCACGGGAGAAGAAAAATCTTCGTCGGGCTATTGGAGAGACCGCTGGGAGGGGGTGAGAAACGTGTCGAGGCGCGCGCGGCTACGGCGGGTGAAGTCGGAGTCGGGGCCGACGGTGGCCAGGAGCTGGCGGTGGCTGTCGAGGAGCAAGGGTTCGGCGGCCTGGAGCCGGCCCTGGGCGGCGAGGCAGGCGCCCTGGAGGGAGAGGGCGTCGAGAATCCACGGATGGTCCTCCGGCAACTCTCGGCGGTAGGTGACCAGAGCCTGGCGGATGGCCTCTTCGGCCTCGGCGGGTCGCTCGAGGTCGAGCAGAGTGAGGGCCAGAGAGTGGCGCACCACGGCGGTGTGGGGATGGTCACGACCGACGCTGGCCAGCAGGCTGTCCAGAGCCTGGCGTTGGAGGGCCTCCGCCGGTTCCAGCTCCCCACGGCTCCAGAGCAAACCGCCCAGATTCTGCCGCGCCAGGGCGACCTTGGGATGGTCCGGACCGAGGGCCCGCTCTAGAATCTCCGCCGCCTCCCGCAGGGAACGCTCCGCCGCTTCGTCGTCGCCGCGGGCCCGTTCCATCCGGCCGAGGTTGTTGAGCACCGTGGCCACGTCCTCGTGGTCGTCGCCGTAGGCGCGGCGGTAGATCTCCAGGGTTTGGCGGTAGAGATCTTCGGCGGCGGCCAGCTCACCGCGACGGTGCAGCACATGCGCCAGGTTGTTGAGGCCGACGCCGACCTCCGGGTGGTCGTCGCCGAGCTGCTGGCGCCAGATGTCCAGGGCCTCGCGATAGCGCGCTTCGGCGGCCTCCAGATCCCCCAGCTCCTGATGCAGCTGGCCCAGGTTGTTGAGGGTGGAAGCGACCTTGGGGTGCTCATCCCCCAGAGCCCGGCGGCGGATGCTCAGAGCCTCGGTGGCGGCGTCGAGACCGTCGCCGTAGCGGCCACTGTCGTGGAGCAGGTTGGCCAGGTGGTGCAGGGTGCTGGCGATGGCGGGGTGATCCGGCTCCAGAATGCTCCGCTGGAGCTCCAGCGCCTGGCGGTAGAGGGGCTCGGCGGCCTCGTAGTCGCCCCGCCGGGCGAGCACCTGGGCCAGGTTGTCCATCACCTCCGCCACCCGCGGATGATCCTCGCCGTGGAGTTGCTGGTAGAGCTCCAACGAACGCCGGGTGTGCTGCTCCGCCGCCTCCAGCTCACCGCGCTCCAGGAGCAGGCCGGCCAGATGGTCGTAGCTCGAAGCGGTGAGGGGATTCTGTTCTCCCAGCTCGTTCTCGGCGAGCTCCAGGGCCTGCCGGTAGAGGGGATCGGCGGCCGCCAGGTCGCTGCTCAGCTGGAGTGCCCGGCCGAGGCCGATGAGCGCCCGGACCCGCGCCTCGGCGGTGCCGCGATGGTCGGTGAAGATCTCCAGGCTCTGACGGAAGGCAGCGGCGGCGGCAGGGTAGTCCCCCACGTCGAGGCGAAGGTCACCGAGCTGAAGCAGCGAGCGGGCCCGCGCCTCGGCTTCCCGCCGCCCCTCCTTGCGCGCCTCCAAAGCCGCCTCCGCGTGCACCAAGGCTTCCGGGTAGAGCCCGAGCTTCTGGTACACGCGGCTGATGGTCTGCTGCAGATCCGCCTTCAGACCGGGCTGATCCTCCAGCCGCTCATCGATGCGGCGGGCGCCGCGGTCGAGAATCTCCCGAGCGGTGATGGCCTCGCCGCGGGCGCGGCTCGGCTCGGAGACTTCGAACAGCTCCACCAGGAAGTTGGAGATCTCCGTCGCCCGGGCGCTCTGGCGCAGGATCTGCTGCCGCTGCACCAGGAGCGTGATGAGGAAGCCCACCAGCAGCGCCAGGGTCAGCGCCGCGGCGGTGACGGCGGCGGTGTGGCGGCGGACAAACTTGCCCACCACGTAGGTGAGGGTCTCTTGGCGGGCGCGCACCGGCATACCGGTGAGATAGCGCTCCACATCCGTCGCCAGCTGCTCCGCCGAGGAGTACCGGCGCCGGGGGTCCTTGCGCAGGGCCATGAGCACGATGTTGTCGAGATCGCCGGTGAGGCGACGGTGGAGGGAGCGGGGATCTTCGGCCCGGGCTGCGCTCACCGCGTTGGGAGTGAGCACTTCCCGACCACCGCCGGTGGTGGGCACCTCCACCTCTTGGAGCACCGCCGTCGAAGGTTTGCCGGGATCCTCCTCGCACACCGCCCGCAGGATCTCCAGCGCCGACCGGCGATGCCAGTAGTAGGGACGGTGACCGGTGAGCAGGTCGTAGAGCAGCACTCCCAGGGAGTAGACGTCGCTGGCGGTGGTGATGCTCTCGCCGCGCACCTGCTCCGGACTATGCCCTGCCGACCATGTTCTGTCCGGCGGCATCCCCGGTGGCATAGTTGAACCGGAGGTAGGCGAACTTGTTCGACATCGACATCTTCCTGTCGAACAAGTTC
>JAXHTF010000024.1:12500-55376 GCA_034211275.1 Acidobacteriota bacterium | reverse complement strand
TGAATCCAGTAATTCTCCCCAACTGGGAAGAAATAACAAGAGCAGTGAACTGCAATACAACAATCAAACAGCTGAAAATTCTTCAAGGCTTGGCGGCGGCAGGAATAACGGCGGCATAGGTTTGGGTTTGGGTGATGAAAAAGTGGGGCGCTAAGAGCAAGCACGAGCTTGCCTGCTTGGTGGTGGAGCGGTTCCCTGAGCTCCAGCCGTGGCTGCCGGGGAAGCGGCAGGCGTGGGAAGGAGGGAGCTTGATGGTCTCAGTTCCGTTCTCGGTGGCCCAAGGTTTGCAAAAGACTTGAAAAAGCCCCTGCCCCTCGTGGGATGAGAGGCAGGGGCTAGCCTGTTAGGAGGGGAAGAGGAGGCTGAGCAAATGCTCGAGGGCATCGTCAACCAGCGTTGAGAGGATACGTCCCGCAGCCTTCCTAGCCACCCACTGCAAGCGAGACCTCGCTCCGTGAGTGGGCTCCTTGAGCCGCGACACTACCTCTTGCAGTCGTCGCATTTTCTGCTCCTTCTGTAAGGGTGCATGCTGGATACCGCCCGGTGGGGCGATTTCGCGTCCTCTTTCAGCAGGAGCCCGCCAAGCTGAGGTATAAGAATTGACCGCTGTCAATATTGTCCGATTTGCTCTAAGTTGTTAGCATAGAGATGCTTACGGGTCCTTCTTGAAACTTTGAACTCGTAAGCGTGTCGTGTCCAGCTTGCTGGGCTCGTGGCCGGTACTCAGGGAAGGACGCAACTTTCCGCGGTACCGGCCTTTTTAACACCTCCTTAATAGCTCATCTCTGAGCAGCTGGTTCTCGAGTACCTCCGAAACTTCCGGTTCGGGGTATGGCAAGTTTCCAGGCTCAGCGTTTGGAAGTCGACATATTCCTTTGCATCGATATTGTGATCCGAAATGCAACCCCCTTATCTCCTCTACACATTGAGGAGAAAAATCTAGGGCACACATTTGACCTCTAAATTTCGACGGGATACCTTCTCTGGAAATCACTAGTTCGCGGGAACTACACTTCGTCTGGAGAAGCGATGTTCAAGCTCATTCAGGAACGACTGCTGCAATATGGGCAGCGCTACCGACACGATGAAGAGAAAAAGATGAGGGAGGCGTTCTCCGGGTACATGTGCCCTGACCAGCGGATATCGGTGTTGGCTTTTCATCCCACCCCTGCAGGGGGAGAGCTTCTAGACATCGGAGCTAGAGCCGACGATTGGCCACAGGATCGCGTCGTTCAGTCTGTGCAAGCTGGATCGACGGGGTCCTTCGTGAGGAACGCTGACGATGCATCAAGACTTCGGCTACGTGTTTCCAAAATTGAAAAGGATGTCCAAGAGGATTTTGCCAACGAAAGTGCCCAATCTGACCGAAGGGCACAAGTTGCGCTTGAGCGACGCCGTTACCCCAATCTGGCATGGGACGACCCTGACCGGCCGCCACAAGGTGCCTCAATCGGGCACCTCAGCATCGCGCCAGCAGCTAGTTCGCTAAGAGACAAGCGGATTCCCGTTTTGGGTGTGGTTTACCTTCTAGATGCTAGTGAGGAAGCAATTCGTAGCCAGGAGGATGACGCTATACACGCCTCGCTGTTCGCAGCCAAAAAGTTGCTTCAGCTGAGAGCAGGTATCTTCCTGTGTTTGAGGGATCGTGACAGCCGAGATCTTCTGCAGCAATTAGCTCAGACTCAGGAGGGACAGTCTTTAACGCCATCAGTCCGAGACTTTTGTCACCGTTTGGCTACTTCTTTTGTCTTGTCGCACCACTGGTTTTATCCCTACGACCCGGTATGTGCCCGCCTAATTCAACTTTATGGTGGCAGCGAGCTATCTCTCACAGAGGTCTTCGAGCTGCACGGCTGGTCTGCCCCAAGCCTCCACCTTCACTCGGCCGATGAACCATTGAATCTGAACCAGCTTCTCGACCAAGCGCTCCGTGATCTAGCTAGCGTACTCAAATATAGCTTTGACGTAGAGCTTAGCGAATTCGCCAAGTCTCGTCTCCTAATGGCAATCGGAAGTGCGATTCTGAGGTGTGCCGGGAATCCTCTTTATCTGGCCGGAAGGACCCCCTCGAACCCTAGCCTGGATAAACACCGCTTGAGGCGAACTTCTAGTCTCGTTGGTAGCAACTTTGCTCTCATCATTCCTCGGGGCATAGCGACGCTAGATGAGCGTGAAGGTTCCGCCTATGTCTTCAGTAATCCAAAGCGCTATAAAGACTTGGTAAGTGGGGTTATAAGCAGCCTGGGCGAGAAAGACGACCCGTTTGAGCAGAACGGTCTGAGAGATCGCTATGCAACTCTTCGGTCAGTGTCCCCTCTGCCGGATGCGGATGAGATTGCGGGACGGGCGAACAGCAAAACCTCATCGCACCAGGTTAGTCGCATTTACATGCTCGATGAGGATCATCTTGATGCGCGTCTCGATCCGCTCCCGAAGGGTTTCAGGCTGAACACCCACTTTCCTTATAAACACTCAAGATGCCTGCTTGAGCGATTCCTTTTGCGAGAGCAAGATTAGGAACACTGGAGGACTTACCTGTGCAACTTAACTACGGAGACCTAGCGGTTATTGCTCTTTACTTTGTCGGTCTGGTGATCTTTGGGCTTATAGTGCGACGAATTGGAACATTCTCTGAGTATGCAATAGCTAGCAAGAGAGTTCCTCTGGTGCTTGTCGCGGCAAGCCTCTGCGCGACATACATTGGCCCTGGTTACTCGTTAGGGCTGGCGAGCCAAGGTGCCGGGACGGGGTTTCTCTATCTGGTGATTTTCTCCTTCTTCTCTCTCCAAACCATCGTGGTTGGGATCTTTTTCGCTAGCAGACTTCACGGTTATGACCGGGCGAAGACCATAGGAGATGTGATCAGAGTTCACTACGGGAAAGAGGCAAAGTTCGTCACAGGGGTAATCTCTGTTGGCCTATGCGTCGGGTTCGCTTCGGTTATGGCTAGAGCTGGCGGGGCGGTGCTCAGTGGAGCCCTCGGCTATCCGCTTCTTGTGGGCGTTCTGCTTATTACTGTTGTTGGCGTTCTGTATACGACCACTGGCGGGCTAAAGGCGGTTATCTTGACAGAGGCTGTTCAGTTCGCACTTATCGTTATAAGCGCCATTTTCCTGGTTTCATTCTTATTGCACGATCCGCGGACAGATGTCTCTCAGTTGACAATCGGGATCCAGGAGGTCCCCTCCCAGCTTCGCTCTATGGGAGCTATCCCATTAATCGGGCTAGCTCTATCACTCTTTTTCGGTGAAATGCTCATACCACCTTACGCAAATCGCGCCCTCGCTGCCGAAAGTGGGGGAGCTTCTCGTTGGGGATTTGTCGGAGCCGGAATGTTCTCTGTGGGCTGGTTTTTCCTGATGGTTTCGGTTGGAGTTCTGGCGACGAGCGTAGTTCCTTCGACAGTTTCTCCGGATGGCATACTCATGGCCGCCGCTCAGGAGGTTCTGCCCGTAGGTCTACTAGGCCTGCTCGTAGTAGGCTTTGCCGCGATCGTGATGTCTAGCCAGGAGTCTGTTCTTAATGCAGGGGCTGTCGCTTTTGTAAGAGACCTAGCTCCTCGGGCTATCTCAGAAGATGACAAAAAGGCCATTCTCTGGAGTCGCTCGATTACAATTTTTATGGGCAGTGCAGCCATCGTGCTTGCTCTGATCGCTCCGACGATAATTGATGGTCTGTTGATCTGTTATGCGATCTGGGCGCCCTCTGTTGTTCCTGCATTGTTATGGGCCCTGTTCGGTCTCCCGACATCGCGTTGGTCAGGATTCCTTTCGATTTTGAGTGGAGCTGTGGTTGCAGGCTCGCTCCAAGTTGCAGGCTTCCCTTCTGAGGTTTCTCTGCTGTGGGGCTTTGCTGGAAGCCTTGGTGGGTGCCTAGTCGGTTATGTGCTGGGACGAGTAGTGCGGAAATGAATGCTCTGCCTCTTAAAGCGGAAGCTCGAAGGATAGTGAGTTAAGATGCTTGACACATTGCGAGAGAAAGCCGGTCTCTCTGCTTGGCTCACTAGTTTGCTTGCTACCAAGGAGGAGAAGAGCTGTGTCGTTCAGGCTGGGCATTTCATCCTCGTCCCAGGAGAGAATGCAAGAGCTTCGGAAGTTCTTGTTGATTGTGGTGAACTTCCCCTTCTCGCGCAGTTCTCTCAATTTTCTAAGAGTACTTGGCTTTCCGCTTGTGAGGCTCTGGGTAGCTCTTTGTCTAGTCGCGATGTTGAACTTTTGGTACTCGTCAATGACTGGCAGTTCCTTGAGCTAGGCCTAGGTAATCGTAGAGCTGAGGCGCGGCTAGCCGACTACATGCGGCGCCAGTACTACAGTGCTAGTCAGAAGATCCCGTCTCTTCATAGTACCATCCTTTCCTCCTGTGGCTTGTCTGATGCAGTTGTTTTTAGAAATCGTCCGGACAAGTGGATGTTCTCCGAGACAGATCTTCGGAGAGATCTTAATAGATCAATTTCCGGTCTTTTCGATGAGGATGAGGCAGCTGAAGCTTCTCTTGTTAAGCGCTTTCTGCCCACAGGGGATCCAGTTATATCCTATGTAGATGAAGATGGCTCCGAACAATGTCTACTCTACTGTGGTGCTACTAGCTGCTCCGGGGAGATTGTGGAGCTTCTCAGGCGGCTGAGTGAGCGGTCCGTGGATGTTTTTGTTAATATCTTTCCTCGTCAATGCTGGGGACCAGTCGTCACCGGAACGAAGATTGCCCATGCAATATATGGGCTTTCTGGCATGGAAGTCGTCAATGTTGCAGTGCCGCTCTCGGATAGTTCTCAAAGGCCGCTGGTTGATATCCGCCAGTATTAGTGTGGTGAGTCTGTCTCGGCTGCCTCTCGTCGGTCTCGGCAATCCTTTTAGTCTTGAGCCCAGGGTAGCTTTTGCTACCATCATAGGTGCTTTTGATTGATGAACTTATTTTCGGTAAAGCAGATCACAGGCGGGCCAACCGTCTTTTTCGCTTTCTGGTTTTTGACCGCCGCTACCACACCTACCTCATCGGCAAGACCGGCGTCGGCAAGACCACCCTTCTCAGGACGCTCCTCGCCCAAGACATCGCCCGTGGCAACGGCGCGGTTCTCTTCGACCCGCATGGTGACCTCGCCGAAGAGGTGGTCAAACTCGTCCCGCTCTGGCGCGAGGACGACCTCATCTACCTCGATCCCGACACCCGCTGGCACTTCAACCCGCTTCGGGGCATCTCCGAGGAGCATCGTCCTCTGGCTGCAGCCGGCATCGTCGATGTGTTCAAGAAGAGCTGGTCAGAAGGCTGGGGACCGCGGCTTGAGCATGTGCTGCGGAATGTCGTCTTCACGCTCCTTGAGCGGGAAGGCTCAACCTTCGCAGATATTCCACGACTCTTGACCGAGAAGAGCTTCCGAGAGGATGTCGTACGAGGTGTGGAGAATGCTCAGGTGCGCCGTTTCTGGCAGTATGAGTTCGGGAAGTACTCGACCGGCTTCAGCGCCGTCGTCTCGGCGCCGGTGCTCAACAAAGTCGGTGCGTTCCTCACGGATCCCCGGGTGCGGGAGATTCTCTTTAGCGATGGAGAAGGGCTCCACCTGCGAAAGAAGCTCAACCTCAACAAGGTCGGTTGTCTAGGGGCGATCAAGGATATCGCCTTGCTTTGCCGTATGCCGTCTATTGGCATAGAGAGCAATCGGCCATTCGGACTGAGCATAGTCGAGCCGCGTGTCTAGAACGTAGAGCATAGCCTGAGAGTCTGATAGGACAATTCTGCCATCAGCATCAAGAACAGCTCCTACATCCAGGCGGGCATCGGCTTCAAAGCTCCAAGCGAGAGCACCGTCCTCGGTTCGGATCGCCAGGAGTGAGGAGCCGCTTCTGGCATACACGAATCCAGTGCTGTCGAGGAAGTCGATAAGAATGGGTGGTAAGAACTCCTCAGGCAGTGTTACTCGCCACTCCTCATTTCCGTCGGCTGTTAGGGCAAGGACTTCAGGCGTGCCGACCCCGCCAGCATAAATGCGTCCGGCTTCATCGACGATTGGCCTTGAGAAGCCCTCATGTCGCCAACGTTCTTGGCCGGTGGCCCTGTTCCAGCCGATAAGAGAATAGAGTTGTGAAGGATGGTGGAGAATTAGGGTGTCGTTCGCAAGTCCCTGTATTTCTGGACCAAAGTTGGCACCTCCAGCTCCGCGATCCCAGATGAGTGCTCCAGTGCTGGTAAATGCGGTCAGTCTGTTAGTGGTGTATGTTTGGGTCCCCATGTAAACGGAACCGTTATTGTCAATGACCAAGCCTTTGCCGCCGATAAAGTATGCTCCGTCGACGTCCCAGAGATTCTCGCTTGATTCCATATCTGTAGAGCAAAGACGGGAAGCTCCGAAATGGACAGCGTTTCTCGTCTCGTCGAGAGCTGGAACCTGCCGAGGGTGGGGTGAGGTATTGCCTCCTCCAGGGCAGTCTCCGTGGTCCCACTTTACAGAGCCGTCATCCGAATTGATCGCGACAAGGCGACCGTTGAGACAGCTATTCCAGTCGCCTACTGCGTAGAGCACACCATTGGCTCCGATAGATGGGCCAACATAACCAAAGCGAGCCGGCTGCGTGCCATAGCGGTCACAACCTTCCGGAAAGGACGGCCCCCAGAGCACCGCACCAGTCGAAGGGTCAAAGGCGGCTAGTCCTACATCTCTCGATCCATCATAGATACATATTTCAGACGCAGCGGCATAGAGGCTGCCGTCGTCCCCGAGCGCAGGAGTCGTTTGCATACAGAGATCTGTCGTCACGGGAGGATACGCGAGGTGTGGCGCCTGTTGCTCAGAAGGCGGCAGACGGGCCATTGTGAGCCCGACTATGTCCGGAGCGGAGTCTCCATCGATGAGAGGGGCATAGGTTCCCACAGTGGGGTCAAGTAAGCCGAGTGACCAAGCTGGTTGACCTCCGCCTTCGGTCACGGCTAGCCCGTAGAGTACGCCGGTTCCAGGCTGATCAGCTAGAAGAATTAGTTTAGGAGCGTTCGTGGGGCGCAGGCCTACCCAACTACCTGAGAATGGAGCGAACTGAGAGAGCGCGTTGCCAAGCGTCGGGTAGGAGTAGGAGGAGAGCATCCGGCCTGTCTCCGGATCGTATTCGAGAGAACTGTGCCCTTCAGGACTTGGCGCGCCGAGCAAGCTAGCCTGGCCTGTAGTCGGATCAATTCGGAGTAGATGTGTGTGAAGTGAGCTGTCCTCCGCGAGCGCGAAGAGGTTATTGCCAGGGCCAAAAGTAAGGTCGCCAATGCCGTCCAGTAGCTCTTGATCAAGTCCTAGTGAGCCTACAAATGTTATGGACTGATCTGTCGTGTTGACAGCGACAAGCTCTCCGAGACCCGTCTCGACTGTGTAGAGCAAGTCCCTGTCAGGATCAAAGGTAAGCCCTGAGTATGAGCCTGAGGGGAGAGTAATCCAGTTCTCGGAACTTCCTGAGCCTGGATCAATACGCGTGATATCCCAGGAACCACTTCTCAGCGCTACCAAAGTGCCTGGTGACAATAATTCGATTATTCCAAGGCTTGCTAGTTGGCGCTCGATATCATCGAGGATCTTGGCTCGTGTCTCTGTCCTCGCAAGGTAAGAGTGCTCAAAGTCGTGGTACTCGAATTTCGGAGTGCTGGCCAGACCATTGGTCACATTCCATGGAAGATTGCCAGGGACTAAGTCGATGGGGTCTTCCCTTAAGGTGGTCGACGCTGCAATCGGCGAGCTGTCGCCCAGGAGATCCGGTGCGGGGCTCGCTACAGAGACCATCCGAAACTGCGAGCGCTCCTCTGGCTCGAGAATCGGATACACAGCGTTACCAAAGAGATTGCCCTGGCTGTGCGCCACAAGGAGTACCGAAGTCTGTGCGCCGGAGATCAGGGA
Source organism: Acidobacteriota bacterium (assembly GCA_034211275.1). Classification (NCBI taxonomy): domain Bacteria; kingdom Pseudomonadati; phylum Acidobacteriota; species Acidobacteriota bacterium. Next base: position 47,515 of record JAXHTF010000024.1, on the reverse strand, counting down.
AGAATAGGTACTTCGATGTACATCGAGGTCCTGCTCGAGTAGGTCAGGGGCAGCGAATTGCACAAAGAGGAGTTGGTCGAGTATCTCTTGGACGCCAACCGGAGCTGACAGCACCCCTAGGACGTACTGCCAGAGAGTGGCCTCTCCGACAGCCAGGCCAGCTGCATTGAGTGCCTGACGAGAGGCCTGGAGAAAGTCTCTGAGGCAGAATCGAACCCCTTGGTCACCGCCATCCTGGTTCTCGTTCCAGCAGGCGGACTGGTTGTAGCTAGTTCTGACTTGGACCAATCGATCGAACTCTTCATCAGACAAACTGGGAAAGCGCTCTCGGAGTTTCAGCTCGAGATCGTGTCGAGACTTTTCTGCTTCCCCAGGGCTTGTTGCCACACCATTCCCGTAAAAGATGACGACATCCTGCGCTCCTAAAGGGGAGCCAGTAAGGCCCAGTGCCAGAAGTGTGAAGGTTGCAAAGAAATGCTTCATTCATGACCTCCAATCAGCTGGCCTGGGTTGAAGTCACAGTCATCTTCCGGCGAAAAAGCCGCCCCGCCCCAGCTACTCCCGCCAAGTAGTTCCGCAAAAGTGAAGAAGGCATCACTTCTTTCGGCCGTATTCAGGTACTGAGCCTTGATACTCTTCCTAAGAGTCTCACCCTCTTCGACGCCTATAAGTCCTTTGAGGCAGCGGTCAGATCTAAGTGTTGCCATAAATAGAGAGAAGGCAGACTGGCGATCAACCGCCTGGACCAGCGTGTCTTGAAAGCTCTCTCCATATTGGGAAAGCGCGGCACGGGTCACTGGCTCATCTGGGTATGTGAAGGCAATGAAGCGCTGAATGTCGTCTCGGAGCCCGTCACCGTCAGAGTCGACTCCTTCGACAGTTACCTTTCCAGCTTCACCTGGGGCAGGAGGAAGAGGAAAGGGCTGGATCTCAATATTGATTGGTAGCGGCCGTGAATAGTTCTTAGGCTTGTGTCCGAGCTTCCGTACCTGAACGGTCCCCTCGAGTACGCCGAGGATGCTGTCGGTACCGGCTTGAACCGTGAGCTCTACTTGTGTAGTCGTGCCTCTATTGATCGTCAGAGGACTGCTTGGGATGACAGAGACAAACTCAGCCAGTTCAGGAACTACACGAAGCTCAACCTGACCGAGATTGGTGTTCGCGGTGAAAGAGGCAGAGATAGAAGTGGACTCACCTCGGACAACTGGTAGGAAGACCGACTCCGGTTCCCAAGAGATCGCCGGGCGGGCGCTCGCTGTTGCTGTGAGCACAACGGCTGCGAGCACGAGGAAGATAATTACCGCAAGCCGAAGTGATTTTGCTGGTGGGGGAATCATATCGTCATGGTGCCATGCCGCACCAAGGATGCAACCCATAATGTGGACACCTCCTGGAAGCTTGCAAGTCGACTTCCTGTCAAGAGATCGTGATTGCCTAAGTGCAAAGCTAGCGCATATCTGGGTCAGCGACAAGGTGAGCTATTTGCAAGTGCCCACTCTCCGAAGCGAGGGAAGGTCCCGGCAGAGATAGCTTGCTTTGGCTACGTTTCCTTCTTGGCTATATTGGTTCCATATGGCAGCGAAAATTTACAGAAAAGCAACAATCTTCTCGTTCGTTGACCACCGTGGACAGGCTCAGCGCTTCACCATGTTCCAGAAGGATCGCCGCTACCACACCTACCTCATCGGCAAGACCGGCGTCGGCAAGACCACCCTTCTCAGGACGCTCCTCGCCCAAGACATCGCCCGTGGCAACGGCGCGGTTCTCTTCGACCCGCATGGTGACCTCGCCGAAGAGGTGGTCAAACTCGTCCCGCTCTGGCGCGAGGACGACCTCATCTACCTCGATCCCGACACCCGCTGGCACTTCAACCCGCTTCGGGGCATCTCCGAGGAGCATCGTCCTCTGGCTGCAGCCGGCATCGTCGATGTGTTCAAGAAGAGCTGGTCAGAAGGCTGGGGACCGCGGCTTGAGCATGTGCTGCGGAATGTCGTCTTCACGCTCCTTGAGCGGGAAGGCTCAACCTTCGCAGATATTCCACGACTCTTGACCGAGAAGAGCTTCCGAGAGGATGTCGTACGAGGTGTGGAGAATGCTCAGGTGCGCCGTTTCTGGCAGTATGAGTTCGGGAAGTACTCGACCGGCTTCAGCGCCGTCGTCTCGGCGCCGGTGCTCAACAAAGTCGGTGCGTTCCTCACGGATCCCCGGGTGCGGGAGATTCTCTGTGGGGAAGGAGTTGGGCTCAACCTCCGCGAGATCATCGACGGGCGGAAGCTCCTCATCGTGAACCTCGCCAAGGGAAAGCTCGGCGAAGGCCCATCCTCGCTCTTGGGGAGCCTGCTGCTGTCCCACCTGGCCCTTGCGGGGCTTGAGCGAGCTGACATGCCCGAGAGCAAGCGACAGGACTGCTTCGTCTATCTGGATGAGTTCCAGAGCTTCGCGACGCTCTCTGTGGCGACCATGCTCTCAGAGCTGCGGAAGTACCGGCTCAACCTCATCCTGGCGCATCAATATCTAGGGCAGCTCTCGCCTGAGATTGCCGATGCCGTGATTGGGAATGTGGGGACGCTGATCTGCTTCCGGCTCGGCGCCAAGGATGCGCCGCTCTTTGCCCGGGAGCTCGCGCCCAAGTTCGAGGCGGAGGATCTGGTGAACCTCCCGAACTACCACATCTACCTGCGCCTGATGATCAACGGGCAGGTGTCCAAGCCCTTCAGCGCGGTGACGATTGGCTCTCTGGAGGAAATCCCAGGGCTTGAGGCGATGCTGGGGAGGGAGGCGGCGTAGGCTTGACCATCGTTTTCGGATAGGCTTAGGAGCGGAGGAACCTTGGATCCAGCTCTCTACACCGCTATTGGAGCACTGATTGTGGCTCTGCTTGGAGGCCTGTTCCAGCTCTATCAAGCGAGAATCAGTCGAGTTGTGGAGCTTAAGGCGGAGCTTGCTCAAGAGGCCCTCAGATCTTACAGGCAAGGGTTGATTGAGGTCTGTTCCTCGCTTCTGGGGTTCCAGGATCAGCTAAATCTTATAAGCAAGGCAGAAGGTGCACGTCTCTCAGTGAAGTATCGGGAGGAACTACATAGAGCCCGAGATGAAGTAATGGATAGTGTTCGAGCCAATCATGTTACCTTTCCCAAGGAATTCAGGGTGCTGTTGCTTGATGCCAGAGAAAGGTGTGCCGACATTGTGCTGGCACTGGAGCTTGAGGGTGTTTGGAAGGGCGACCATGTAAAGCTGGAGCCAGGCCAGGTGGGGCGGGTCCGCAATGTAATGGTTGAGCTGGGCATGATCCACCAGAGGCTACTTGCTGCTGATATTTCATATAGCGAGAGGGTTCTCAGGAGGATTGGCGGTGAGTAAGGTGTTGTGGGTTGACGACGATGCGGATGGCTCGTTATTGGGCCTTGGGAGAATTCTCGAGCGCGCGGGCCTAGAAGTGGACATAGCTGCGGATGTATCGACAGCACTGAACCTTCTTGAGGAGAATGACTACGACTCTATTCTACTGGACCTTCTTGTTCCTCAGTTCAATTCTTCGAGAGGTCTCGATCCGCTACCCGGCCTAAGAGTCGTTGACTTCCTTTCGAAGAGGACAGTTAGGAATCGTGACCGAAACACTCCTAAGGTCGTGATCCTGACGGTCATGTCACCTTCGGAGCTGGAACCGGAGCTTCGAGGAAAAGATGTCCAGATCTTTTCCAAGATGGCTATTCTTGAGCGAGAGGTTATGGAAGATCTCAAGGCAGCATTGAAGGCCAAAAGCTAAACTGGGTTGTTTTTGTGCCTTCGCAACATGTCTGCCAAACCTGTGGCGCAGTCTCCAAGCTTGTCAGCCACCTCAAGCGCCTTTGTCGCCAGCGGCAAGTCCTCAGGATCAATCGAGGCAGCCTCAGGCGCGAAACCAACCACCTCCCGCAAGAAGATAGCCAGATACTCAAGGTCGGCGAGCGCAGCCCGGAACTCAGCCCGAAGCACCGATTCTTGCTGGTCGGGCATGTGCCCTTGAAACTCGCCCCAATAGGCGAAGAGAAGTGCCGCGAAACGCTCCAGCGCCTCGCGGTCTTTCCGCTCTGTGAAGCGGTGGAGGAAGGTCTCGCGGAATCCGGCGGTCTCGTCGAGGGATTCCGGATTAGGGGTAGAATCGCGTCGGTCACGCATGGAGCTTCGTCTCCTTGTGTGGCAAGGCTCGGCAGGGTGTGCCAGCACGCTGTCGGGCCGCTTTCGTGTGGTCTCCCACAAGGGGAGAGGCGACGCGGTCACTGTATCGTAGGATGGCGCCATGTGTCCATGGGCACATGGAGAGATGGGTACAATAGGGCTATGGCGAAGAAAGAGAAGCCGGTGAAGCAGCACAAGAGCCCGCGGGAGCTGGGCGCGAGCATGACCACGCCCGGCGGGCTGGTGCGGAAGGTTGCCTACCTCCATCCCGATGAAGTCGAGGCGCTCCGGCGTAAGGCCTTCGAGGAGCATCGCTCCGAGTCCGACATCATCCGCGAGGCGGTGCGGAGGCTCCTGGGGATCGAGGAGTGAAACTAGAGCAAGGCAAGGAGGTGCAGCCCATGGGGAAGAACTGGCACATCGGTGGGACAGCAGCAAAGGACCAGAGGCTTGACGCACAGGACCCCCGGGTGTTCTTCCATGGTGGCACGAACCCTTCGGGTTGGACGCTGGCTGAGCTCGAGGCGAAGCTCAAGAAACTCGGCGACAAGGCGCCTTCTGACTTCGCCGAGGCGTTGGAGCCATTGCGCCGAGCGCGCCGAGAATGGAAAGGCTGAGTCGCTTGCAAACTCCCCGCCTTCCCGTACACTGAATCTCATATGACCAAGGTCGAGCTACAACACGAAGCCCTCAAGCTCCCCGTCGAGGAGCGTCTGGAGCTTGCCGAGAGCCTCTGGGAGAGCATCGAGCGGGATGCCGAGGCCTTGCCGCTCCACGACTGGCAGAAGGAGCTTCTCGACGAGCGTCTTGCTCAGGCCAAAGAAGATCCGGACGGCTGGTTGAGCTGGGAGGAGGTCAAGCAGCGTGTGACGGCCTCAATCTCTGCCAGATCCTGAACGGGCGACGATCCATTGGAAAGTGCGAAGCCCCTCTCTGAGACTCGGAGAGGGGCTTCGTTGTTAAAGCAAGGGATCAGTAGGTGCTACCGAGCCACGAGTAGGACCTAGGCTCTACGGGCCGATGTAGGTGATGCGCCTCGACTCGAAATGGTCGAGATAGAGAACTCCGCTCGTCCCACTGTCAATGCCGTCAGGTGCACCAAAGAGCGCGTAGCTCACGGCATGGTCGCCATTAGTGAGGGCTGTCACGGTGTCTTGAAGCACGCCATCGACCCATAGGCTAATCGAACCGTCGCTGGTCGAGGGTCCTGACGCCCGCTCGTAGTCAATCTCGAGCGTGTGAGGCGCATCGGAGATTGTGATCCAGTTCGTCTTCTCCCATGACCCGTTATTCAGCTTCGCCTTGAAATTGAGCAGATAGGAGCTGCCGTTCTCTCGGAGGATCATCTCGGCGATGAGCTCGTTTGATGGATGACTCGTGAAGAGCTGTAGGACTGGGTGTCGCTTGTCCGCCGGGAAGAACAGGTTATTCGGATCAAGCTCGAATCGGGCCCGATACCGTCCCTCCTCAGTAGGAGAGTCGTCTCGAAGATAGGCTGCCTGGACGTTGACTCCGTTGAAGGTGATCTGCATCCCCTTGCTCCCGGTCAGCGCAGCTCCGGACGTGAACGCAATCTTGCTGCTTGGGTCAGAGGTCGAGGACCAGGCATTGCTGCCCTCGAAGTCGTCCTCAAAGATGAGGTCAAAGTACTCCTCGTCGAGCTCAGCCACGACCACGTCACCTTTAAAGCCCTGCCCGCTCGCAAAGGTCAGACGGCAGACAAAGTCATTCTGTGAGGCGTTGTAGTGGAGGTTCTTGCCATTGTTGTCCTCGACCACAAAGGGCGTATTGAGCGCGCCGATGTAGTCGCCGGGTAACGACCGAGTGTTCGAGGAAAGTACCGAAGTGTCGGCTGCTTCGAAATTCGGACTTACAACCCCGCCGACGACTTGTTGTGTCTCATCATCCCCATTGAGAGGAATGTTGATGTTGGAGTAGTAGAGCGATGTCGACTCTCCGGGTAGGCATGGGGGCGTGTTGGAGGGAGCGACTGTCTGTGTCCCAAAGAGCTGGAATGCGCCGTCGACCTTTTGGAGGCTCTGAACGGACATGGATGGAATCAGGTTCGTAACCGCCGGCATGGTGCTTACCGAAGCGCCGAAGGAGTAGGTCGTCCAGCTTGTGCACGCGGCATTTGAGGCAAGACGGAAAGTGCTCGTACCGGGGCTCGTGCCGAGGTTGACCTCGACGCAGGTGGTTCTGGTCGTGCTTGCGTTGACAATCACGTCCGCGAAACCAAATAGCCGTGAGGGGTTGTAGGGATCAGGCTGCAAGTGCGGGGCGGTCAGGCCAAAGCCGAGTCCCGTGGGAATGGTCAAGAGCGTGTCCCAGGAGAAGTTGATCCCGTCTGACGACGTGCCCATCTGAATCTTGGAGAAGTTAGTGCCGTCGGACGAGTCGATCATGAGTCCGACATTGGCCTGAGATCCACTCCAGGTCTGGTCCATTGCGAACGCTCCGCCTGGCAGATGGAAGAAAGAGTCGCAGGGCGCTACTACGCCATGGAAGGTTAACGAGCCGTCCGTGCCGCGCATCCCTGAGTGCGTGTAGTTCACGCTGAAGGCCATAGTGTCCTCGAGGGGGCATGCGGAGCCAGGGCCCATGCTAAAGCCGTTCGTGGCACCACTCCCCACGTAGTAGAAGAATTTCTGGCCGATGGGGATGCCGGTGATTGCATAAAAGCCGCCGTGGACTTTCTGCGTCACCGACCAGAAGTAGTAGCCAGTTGCGTCGACTTTGATGACTCGCAAGAAGCCGTGATCGGTAAAGGGTCGGATTTCAGTTTGTGCGAAGAGGGGGGTGGTGAGCAGACAGATACAGAGGAGGGTGAGAGTTTTGAGCTTCATCAGGGTCCTTGTTGGTAGGCGGTCGTGGTTTGTCGTTAATGCGTTGACCTTTCTCTGATCCACAGGCTCCCGTCGGGCTGATACCCATATCCCGGGAGTATGCGTCTCAGTTGTTCTTCAGTATATCCCCAAGTCTGGTAAAAGACCTGAGGCCGTCTCGACTCAATCGTCAGGTTCAGATTCCACTTCATATGGCCAGGAGTGATCTTCTCGAACGTGTCGACAGATAGGCTTGGTACTGGATCCAGGTGGGCAATCAATGGATCATTGTATCCAAGAACATCTACCATCTCGAAGTCCGTGAAGTAGGCCGGAATCCCTGACCAGGCAGTGGCAACCCGCGTACCGGATGGGAAACGCTTCTTCAGCGACAACGTCTCTGTCGCGACCAGGTGGTGGCTCGTGACGAGAAAAGGCCGCTCCGTCACCAAGGCTGCTTGCCACTTCTCTCGGCTTTCCGGGTTTACCAGCAGCCCGTTGGTGATGAGTGCGAGCACCATGGTCGTAGCATAGAGAAGCTTCGTGCCCACTTCGCGCCCAAGCACCCTTCCTGCATCCAGCTGGCTGAGCAATCGATTCGCCAAGCCAGTGAACACTACGAAGACCAGCGGCAGAGCGAAGGCGACGAAGCGATTTGCGTCGATGGGGGAGTGTTCCCAGGCGTCACCGCCGACATAGACGCTGTAGGCGATGTAGGCGAGCACGATGCAGAGCGGTAGAAGCAGCGTGCGGCGCTTCTCCCGTACGAAGAGCATGCCCGCGAGACAGATTCCCAGAATCCAACCATGAGAAATCAGGAAATCCGGGAGCACCGAAAGCCCTCGGAGAATGCGCAGATGCAGGGGGATACCCGAGAGCTTGAGGTAGTAGGTGTTGGGCAGGACATCATGGAAGTACAGCCACCGAAATGCCTGATACGACACGAGCGTTCCGAGGAAGATCGCTCCACCAAGAACCCATGAGCGAACCGTCTCGCGGCGGGGCCGTGCCGTGAGAACGAGAAAGAGCACGCAGATACCGACACAGAGCAGCATGTCCATGCGGGTCAAATAGGCGAGCGAGGCGAGACAAAAAAAGAGGACGTGGCGAGGCCTTCTTCGCTCCGTGATGTCGAGTGTCGTGAGCACCATAGCAACAAGCAAGACCGCTTGGAGCGCGGTCTCCATGCCCATCAGCGACCAGTAGAGGAGCGGGTAGTAGCCAGCAGTGAGAACCACGGCGGGTACCCAATGGCTTCGGGTCGGTGCCCCGAAGTGCCCGGTCACCAAGCGCTTCACCAGGAGAAGCATTACCATCAGTAGGCACAAAGAGAGCAGCTGAACGAAGAGGCTCCGAACCTCAAGCGAGACCGGCAGTAGGTTGACCGGCACCATTGCAGCCACCCAGAGTGGGCATGTGAAGCCCTCGACCGGCTCGCCAAAGCGCGCCCAGTTCAGGCCCCATCCCTCGACCACATTCCGGGCGTAGGTCATCGAGATCATCGCGTCGTCGAAGAGGCAAAACACGCGCGAGTCGCCAACCCTGAATGAGGTCCGGTAGATGAACCAGGATGCCCAGGCAACGAGGGACAGGAGGATGAGGCCGAGGCCGAGCTGCGGTCGCCAGCGTTCTGAGAGCCGAGTCTCGTTTGTAGGGGGCGAATCAGGCACGTCAACTCCACGAATGCGCTTCGTTATGGGGCCGTTCGCCGAGGAAGGGCCCAGAGAATGAAGAGAGGCTATCGGAGTTGATCCGGTATGGAAACAAAGAGCCCTGATCGAAATCGGAATACGGTTGCTCTGTAGCTATTCGCGAGGAGACCCTCTGCCAGTGCAAAGCCCCGAGTTAGGAAAGTCCAAAGTCGAACGTCCTGGAAGGCAGGAGAGTAGAGCTAGACAGTACTGAGGATGCCGAGGTTGACAAGCCTGATCTCCATCGCCTGAGGGCTCACCTCGAAGCTGCCTGCCATCTTTGATACAAGTTCTTCGCAGTCTTCCGCACAGCCGGCATCCTGGAGCTGGCTGAAGATGCGTCCAATGAAGTCGGTGGGCATCAAGAGTTCCGCCGCGAACTGATTCGCCTCGATTTCCTCTCGGTCGATCCCAAGGCTCGAGCGCTGATTCCGAAATCGAACCCGTCGATCTACGAAGACCGTCTCCTTATGTAGCAGGAAGTGCCCTAGCTCATGGGCGATGCTGAATCGCTTCCTGGTTATCGAATCGCTCCGATTGACTAGGATCACGGGGCGCCGCGCTTCCCGCGTCAACATCCCGGAAACTTCACCCTCTAGGTCTTCCTCAAGGACGATGACTCCGAGCTGTCTGCCAATGTCTCGGACATCAATGGGCGCTTCATGGACCTGCAGCTCGTTCAGAAGCTCCTGCGCTCTTTCTGCTGCTCTCGTTGTCCACGTCATCGACATCCTCCATGCTCTCAATGGCGCGCTGAATTACGCTATCCGACACTCCGACTCCCTTGAGCGCTCTTTCCGTCGAGCTGCCTCCCCTTGAAGAGGTCGGGAGTAGCTCAGATGGAGGCATCTCAAGGGCCTCTGCAAGCCGAACAAGGACGTGTAAGTGGACTCTCTGTCTGCCTCTCTCGATGTTTGCTAGAGAAGAGCGGCTCAGCCCAATCCGCTCCGCAAGCTCGTGCTGGGTAAGTTCTCGGCCGCTCCTGCGTCGAGCCTGTGCAAGTCGTTGCCCAAAGTCACTGTAGAAGAGCTCAACCATGTCTGCATCCTACGCATGCTGGCCCAGGATGTCAATATCGCAAACATGTTTGCTAGACAATCATGTGAGTACTCTTGACATCATTACGAACATGCCGTATACTCACATCTAATCTATGGAGAAGGCGCTGGCCCCCCAGGTGCCTCAGACCTCCTCCGACCCTCAACCCTCTCTATTTCAGGAGGTAAGCAGAAGTGTATATTTACAACGTATCGTATGACCTGAGGAAGCCAGGCAAGAACTACTCGGGGCTCACTAATGAGCTCAAGAATTCCCCAGATTGGTGGCACTACCTCGGATCTACCTGGCTGATCGCGACTCGAGAGACTGCTGGGCAGCTCTACAACCGCCTAGCGCAGCATCTCGACAAGAATGACTCAGTCCTCGTCATCAGAGTTTCAAATGACTACTCAGGCTGGCTCACCCAGGAAGCCTGGGACTGGATCAACAAGTACTTCCGGCAGGCAGCATAGGAGAATCAAAATGGCGAAGAATCCTCCGACAGGTGACGGCCATCGCAAAGGTGCGGTGCGCCAGCGTTCACAGGTGTTCAACCCGAAGAATCAACGATGGACCAAGCGAGATACTGAGACTGGTCTTTTCATCGACCAGAAGGCCGACCCGAAACCCTTCAAGGGAGTGAGGAAGGAGAAGTAGCTCAAAAATGGTGAGGCGCCCGACGGTCTTTCGGTTGTGGGCGCCTCGCCTAGTCTTTCCCCTCCATCGCCTCCCGCATAGCCCGCGCCCGCTCATCAGCTGCCTTCTTCAGCGCATCCGGTGCGAAGTGGGCGTAGACCTCCGTCGATCTCCTCGACCGGTGGCCTACGTTCCTGCCGGCAATCTCCAAGGGCACGCCCCGAGAGACATCCCAGCTCACCACATTGTGGCGTAGGTCATGGAGGCGGAAGGCGCCGAGGCCAGGGAGGTCGTCGAGACCGGCCCGCTTGCAGATGTTCTGCCACGGACGACGCACCGTGGTCAGATGCCCTCTGGCATCAGCGCCGGGGAAGACGTATTTGCACCCTGCGAGCCGCGTCACCTCTTCAAGGAGGCTTACTGCCTCCGCCGGTAGCTGCCGGCGTTCTGTCTCCGCCGTCTTGGTCTGGAGCAGCGTTGCCACGCCTTGCTCCATGTCGATCCGGTCCCATTCGAGCCTTAGCACCTCACCAATACGCCAGCCCGTCCAGAACGCGAAGCGGATGGCGGTGCAGGCGGTCGGGTTGCCGCCCTCAGCTTCTTCGGCGTCAATGGCCTGGAGGAGTGCGGACATTTGCTCTGAGGAGAGCATGACCTCGGTCTTGGCGCCACGCTTGGCTTCCGGGTAGCGCTCGACGTGGCGAGCGGGGTTCGAGAGCTGCGGTCGCCACTGCCAGCGCTCAGCCTGGTCGAAGGCGTTCTGGAGCATGGAGAGGACGCGATTGGCCACATAGGGCTTGTGGCGAAGTGTCTGGTGAAGCCCTTCGACCTGCGCCGTGGTGACATCGGCTACCGGGATATCCCCGAGGCGTGGGGTGACATGGCAGCGAAAGAGGCCCTCATAGAAGGAGATGGTCGAGGCGCGGGGTGGTCGCTTCTTACCGGGCAGGTACTCGGCGAGGAAGCGCTCGGCGAGGTCGGTCATGGTGGGCGTGTCTGTTTGGCGGCGGATGGCCTCTCGCGGATCCTCACCGGCTGCGATGCCGAGGAGGAGCTCTGAGGCACGCCTACGTGCTTGCTCCGGGGTGAGGGTGCCGACGGCGCCAATGGTGAGGCGTTTGGGTGCCTTCTTCCAGCTGTCGCCCGGCATGCGGTACTGGAGGAGGAAGACCTTTCTTCCCGAGGGGAGCGCCTTGACGCCGAAGCCCTTGAGCTCTCTGTCCCAGAGGAAGACCGGCTTCTGATTGCTGGCAATCAGGGAATCGACGGCTCGTTTGGTGATGCGTTGCTGCATAGTCAAGTGCTCCCTCCAGCAATCAGATAGCAATCAGGTTCGCTCAAATTGTGACAAACTTCTGCCTGCCGAACAAGGAGAAAGTGCCTGTTTTCAGGCACTTCTGCACCTCGGACAAAAGCGGTAATTTTGAATGGCATTCAAGAGGTCGTCGGTTCGATCCCGATCAGCTCCACCATTTCTTTCTTCTTCACCGCACAATTTGTAGCGAGTTCTCGAAGCCGGGTGTTTCCGGCTTGGGAGAGGTCTGTCTGCCTCCCTACGGCGGGGCACCTCGTCGGTCGAGGCGGCCTCTAGCCATGAGCTTGCTAACGCTTCGCGTGGAGGCGGTCAGGCCTGCCAAGGGTTGATGGTCTTCTCCACCATGGCTGCAAAGTCGCTGGTGTTTCGTGTGACCACGGTTAGGCCATGCACCAGGGCGGTGGCGGCGATGAGGGCGTCACGTTCGGGTTTGGGGTCGGGGGTGTGGAGCTGGGCGCATTGGTGGGCGACGGGGATATCGATGGGGAGGATCCTTCCCGCGAAAGCATCCAAGACTTGATTTTCCAGCCAGCTGCGGAGGGTCGAGCCTCGGTGGGAATTTTTGCGCTCGAGGCGGAGGATGCCGACCTCGATCTCCAAGATGGTGATGGTCGAGAGGAACAGCCGTTGAGCCGGCACTTTTTCGGCCCAGGTGACGACCTGAGCATCCGCTTTGCCGCTGCCGGCTCTTCTCAGCTCGGACACGACGTTCGTGTCCAACAAGAACATCAGGAGAGGTCCACCGGCTGGAGCTTCGGGCCTTTCAGGCGCGGCGCTTCGAATTCGATGTCCTGGCCTTCCGGCATCGCCAGCAGGTCTACGATGGAGGGTTGGTTGCCCGCGAGGCGGTCGTATTCTTGGATCGTCAAGAGCACGTGGGAGGGGCGGCCTCGGTGGGTGATGACCACGGGCCCTTCTTCCGCGGCCTTCTTGGCGCGGCTGGCATCCTGATTGAACTCTCGGCTGGTCAGGGTCGTCGTCATCTTTCCGCCTCCTCAGCTTGTAGGTATGTTACTACAATTGGGTTTGGCTAGCCTCCGCGGGTGCGGATCATCAGCGCACGAAAGGCCACTCGGAAGGAGCGGCAGTTCTATGAGAGAAGATAGGGGGGCAAGACGAGCTGAGGACGGAATACGACTTCTCCAAGATGCCCGGTGGAGTCCAGGGGAAGTACGCCGAGGCTTATCGCAATGGCACGAATCTGGTCCGGCTGGACCCGGATGTTGCGGAGGCGTTCGCCAGCGAGGAGTCGGTCAATGAAGCGCTACGAGCGCTCCTGCGGGCTACTTCCATGGTGAAGCCTGGAACCTCTTCGCCTCGGTAGCTCTTGGAAAACTGTCCAAGCGCTTGCTACTACCACTCAGTTCGTCGACCTACTGAGTCGGCTCAGCCTTCTTCCACCGTCAGCTTCAAAAACCGCCGCTTGCCAACCTTGAGCAGGTAGGGCTTGCCTTGGGGCTCTAGGGCGTGGTGGGGATCCTGAATCCCTTCGCCGTCGATGGAGACGGCGCCTTGGTCGAGGAGGCGGCGGGCCTCTTTGTTGGAGGAGGCGAGGCCGTTGTCGCGCATCGCCTGGACGATCTTGATCGGGGCCTGGGCGGTGGCCTCGGGGACGTCGTCGGGGACGCCGCCGCCGGCGAAGATTTTGTCGAATTCCGCCTGGGCCGACTGGGCCGCCTCGGTGCCGTGGTAGGTGGCCACCAGGTGGCGGGCGAGCTCCTGCTTGAGCTCCTTGGGGTGGTGCTTGCCTTCCGCCAGGCCCCGCTTGCGGGCCTCGATCTCCGCCTCCGGCAGGTCGGTGAGGAGCAGGAACCAATCCCACATCAGGTCGTCAGGGATCGACATGGTCTTGCCGTAGACCTCCTGCGGCGGGTCCTCCAGGGCGATGGCGTTGCCCAGGCTCTTGGACATTTTTTCGGTGCCGTCGGTGCCCACCAGCAGCGGCACGGTGAGCACCACCTGAGGCTCCAAGCCCTCTTCTTTCATCAGCGTCCGGCCCACCAGCAGATTGAAGATCTGGTCGTGGCCGCCGAGCTCCACGTCCGCTTCGAGGGCGATGGAGTCGTAGCCCTGGACCAGCGGGTAGAGGAGCTCGTGGAGGTGGATGGGCTGGTTGTCGTGGAAGCGGGTGCGGAAGTCCTCCCGCTCCATCATGCGGGCGAGGGTGTAGCGGCCGGCGAGGCGGATCATGCCGGCGCTGCCCAGCTCCCCGAGCCAGCGGTTGTTGTAGTCGATGACGGTGCGCTCGGCGTCCAGAATGTGGAAGACCTGCTGAGCGTAGGTGGCGGCGTTCTCCTCCACCTGTTTGTGGCTGAGCTGCGGCCGCGCCGCCTTCTTGCCGGTGGGGTCGCCGATCATGGCGGTGAAGTCGCCGATGAGGAAGACCACCCGGTGCCCCAGCTGCTGGAAGTGGGCCATCTTGCGGATCAGCACCGAATGCCCCACGTGGAGATCCGGCGACGAGGGGTCGAAGCCGGTCTTGACGGTGAGGGGCTTGCCGGTCTTGCGGGAACGCTCGAGCTTGGCGCGCAGCTGCTCCTCGTCCACCAGATCGACATGGCCACGGGTGAGCAGCTCCATCTGCTCGTCGACGGGGAGAAATTTAGTCTCGCTCATGGGGCCGGGAGGATAGCAGGATTGGAGCTGGGGCTGAAGGCCACTTACCCAAAGGGCTGGCGGGCCGGTCATGCCCTGGCTTGACGTCGCTCGGGCCTCGGCGCTGGAGGCCGACACAGGCGCCGGAGCTGCAGCGGCGCGCGGGAAACTCGCTACGCTCAGACAGTGCCGCGCGTTTTTTCGCCGCAGCTCCTGCCTGTGCCGGGCGCCTCGGATTCCTCGCTCCTGTCAAGCCAGAACACGACCTCCGTCGGAATTTGTTCGGCGAAGCGGGCTCATTGAAGAAGCGTCAAGACCAAACCGGCTCGTCAGGGAGCGCCAGGGCTCCCGGCAGGAGCTCACCTCGGGCAACCAGGCGGGCGTCGCCGGTGAGGGACCAAGATTTCAAGGGGAACGGGCTGGCCGCTGGATCTTCTTCTCCCGCCACCCGCAGCTCGAACCCCCCGCGGGTGAGGGCGGTGACGGGGAGCTGGCATTGAGGGAGACGGGCCCGGCGGGCGTGGAGTCTGGCGGCGACGGCGGCCATGACGCCGGTGCCGCAGGCGAGGGTTTCGCCGTAGACGCCACGCTCGTAGGTGCGGATCTCCAGCCGGTCGGGGGTGGGCCAGTGCACGAAATCGATGTTGGCGCCGGCGGGTCCCACCGCCGGGTGGTGGACCAGGGCCTTGCCCAGGCTCTCCACGGTTGCTGCGGCGAGGCCCTTCGGCTGGTCGAGAATCAGGTGCGGGACGCCGACGGTGAGCAGGGTACCGGAGATCTCGAGGGCGGCATGCTCTCCCGTCTGGACGGTCGCGATGATCTCTCGCGGAGCCTCTTTCGGTAGCGGCAGCTCTAGCTCGATGCCCGCCCTTCCAGCATCCCTCGCTACAACCTGGCCGGCGCCGGTGACGATCACCACCCGCTCCTCGGCCCAGCCCAGCTCGAAGGCCAGGCGGGCGGCGCAGCGGGTGCCGTTGAGGCAGAGGTCGGAGGCGGAGCCGTCGGCGTTGAAATGCTCCATCACCACGGACGATGTGCCGGGACGCAAGACGAAGATGCCGTCGGCGCCCAGGGACAGGCCGCGGCGGCACCAGGCGCGGATTTGCTCCGCGGTCGGTACCGGTGACGTCGGTGCCGCGGCGCCGGTGCCGTCGGGGAAGGCGATGAAGTCGTTGCCGCCGCCGGAGACCTTGTAGAAGCTCCGTTTCCGGTTGGGGGCAGCTGTGCTCACCGGACGGTGACCGTCACCTCTTCGCCGGGCTGGCCTTCGTTGCCCTGGTTGTCGACGGCGGTGAGGCGATAGGTCAGGGTCTGGCCGGTGGCGACGCGGTCGTCCAGGTATTCGCGGCCGCTCACCGGAGTCTGGGTGATGCGCAGGAAATCACCTTCCGGGCGCTTGCGATAGAGGTGGTAGCCCACCACGTCGCGGGAGGCGCTGGCATCCCAGCGCAGACGCACCTGGTCGACCTCCGCCAGCACCACCAGGGCGCTGGGGGGCTCCGGCGCGAAGCGGTCCTGGTAAAAGGCCTCCGCCTCGCCGGAGAGCCGGCTCTCGATGAGGGGGTCGCGGCTCAGCACTGTGGTGACGGTGTAGATGTAACGCTGGCCGAAGCGGGCGGAGGGGTCGAGGTAGCTGCGCTCTTCACCCCCCACCTGACGCAGCGGCCGGCGGTAGGCGCGGCTTCGGACGTCGCGGCGGTAGACGTTGAAGCCCTGAATCTCTTCACCGTCGAAGGACCAGTCGATGCGCAGTCCCTGGGGCGAGGGGATCAGGCGCAGGTCCCTTGGCGGCTCCGGCGGCGTCTGGGGTACCACCGAGACGATGTTGGAGATGCCCGAGACCGCGCCGTTGTTGGCGGTGGTGCGGACTCCGAAGGCGTAGAGGGACGGCTCCTCACCCTCTTCCGGGGCGGGCACCGGCAGGCGCAGGAAGACGCGGTTGCCGCTGGTGGCGGAGGATAGGTCGTCGGGGGTGAGCACGGCGGCGGAGGTGCCGCCGGCGCTGACCTGCCGCGGGTCGACGGTGGCGGAGAGGTCCTCCGGCGGCGGAGGCTGGATGAGCTGCAGAATCTCCGCCTGCTGCAATCCGGGGATGGCGGTGCCGCCGAGGGTGACGGTGGGATAGGTGAATTCGAGCAAGAAGTCCGAGCCCTGCTGCCGCAGCGCCAGATCCTCCACCGGCTTGGGCACGGCCCGTAGCGGCGGGATGGGGTCGCCCTTCTTGCCGCAGGCGGTGAACAGCAGCGGCAGGAGGAGGGCGGCCAGGAGTACGACCCCCGGAGACCTTCTGGCTCCGAGGCGACGGGGCGGGGCAGCGGTAGTGGGGGGCTCAGAGTACATAGCGGCTCAGATCCTGATCCTTGACGATGTCGGCGATGGCGTTGCGGACGTATTCGCCATCGACGGCGAATTCTCCGTCGGGCATTTCCGGAGCGTTGAAGGAGACCTCTTCCAGCACCCGCTCCATGAGGGTCGCCAGTCGGCGGGCGCCGATATTCTCGGTGTGGGAGTTGACCTCCACCGCCAGCCGGGCGATCTCGCGGACGGCGTCCTCGGTGAAGGTCAGCCCGACGCCCTCCGTGTCCAGCAGCGCCGAGTATTGCTTGGTGAGGGAGTTCTCCGGCTCGGTGAGGATGCGCACGAAGTCATCCTCGGTGAGGGAGTCCAGCTCCACCCGGATGGGGAAGCGGCCCTGGAGCTCGGGAATCAGATCCGACGGGCGGCTGACGTGGAAGGCGCCGGCGGCGATGAAGAGGATGTGGTCGGTGCGCACCATGCCGTATTTGGTGGTGACGGTGGTGCCTTCGACGATGGGCAGCAAATCCCGCTGCACGCCTTCGCGGGAGACGTCGGGACCGCGGCCCCCTTCCCGCCCGGCGACTTTGTCGATCTCGTCGAGGAAGATCAGCCCGCCCTGCTCCACCCGATGACGCGCTTCGCGGGCCACGTGTTGGCGGTCGATGAGCTTCTCCGCCTCCTGCTGGAGCAGAATCTCCTTGGCCTCCGCCACTTTGAACCGGTCCTTGCGCCGGCGGCCAAAGAGGCCCGGGAGCATCTCCTTGATGTTGATGCCCACTTCCTCGACCCCTTGGGGGGTGACCATCTCGAAGCTGCCGCTGGGGTTGTCGTCGACCTCGATCTGCACCTCGCGGTTGTCCAGGGCGCCTTCCCGGAGCTTTTTGCGGAATTTCTCGCGAGTCTCGGTGAGGTCTTCGCTGGGGGTGCTGCTCAGGCCGATGTTGGACGAGGGCACCAAGAGCTGAAGCAGCCGTTCCTCGGCGTGGGCCTGGGCGGCCTCGAGCACCGCTTCGCGCTTTTCTTCCCGCACCATGCTGTAGGCGATCTCGGTGAGGTCGCGGACCATGGACTCGACGTCCCGGCCAACGTAGCCCACCTCGGTGAATTTGCTTGCCTCGACCTTGATGAACGGTGCCCGGGCGAGCTTGGCCAGCCGGCGGGCGATCTCGGTCTTGCCGACGCCGGTGGAGCCGATCATCAGGATGTTCTTAGGGTAGATCTCGTCCGCCAGCTCCTCGGAGAGCTGCTGGCGCCGCCAGCGGTTGCGCAACGCCACCGCCACGGCACGCTTGGCCTGCTGCTGGCCAATGACGTATTTGTCCAGCTCCGAGACGATCTCCCGGGGTGGGAGATTCTCGATGCCGAGGGGCTGGTCGGTCTCATCCGGCAGGATGGTGGACATGACGCTAGAGCTCCTCGAGGGTGAGGCGGTGGTTGCTGTAGATGCAGATGTCGCCGGCGATCTTCATCGCCGCCTCGCAGATCTCCCGGGCGCTGAGCTCGGTGTGCTCGATGAGGGCGCGGGCGGCGGCGAGGGCGAAGTTGCCGCCGGAGCCGATGGCCATCAGGCCGTCGTCGTCGGGCTGCATGAGGTCGCCGTTGCCGGAGAGATAGAAGGTGTGGCGCTTGTTGGCCACCAGCATGGCGGCCTGGAGCTGGCGCAGGGCGCGGTCGGTGCGCCAATCCTTGGCCAGCTCCACCACCGCCCGCTCCAGGTTGCTTTGGAATTCTTCGAGCTTGGATTCGAAGCGGGTGATGAGAGCCAATCCGTCGGCGGCGCCACCGGCGAAGCCGACCAAGACCTGGCCTTTGCCCACGCGCTTGACCTTGCCGGCGGTGGACTTGATGACCGTATCTCCGAGGGTCACCTGACCGTCGCTGGCGATGCAAACGCTGTCGTTGCGGCGGACGAGGAGAACGGTTGTCGAGCGAGTTCGAGTTTCATTCGTCATGAAGGACGGATTGTAGCAGGGCCGGGGGTTCGGGTGGAGCCTGTCGCCGTCACCGAGCTTTCTGCTCCTGGGCCGTGTCCTGGTCGGTGGTCGCTCGGGCCTCGGCGCTGCTGGCCGCCGGAGGGGACCGAGTCTCGGCGGCGCGCGAAAAACTCGCTGGTGCTCAGACAGTTTCGCGCGTTTCTCCGCCGTGACTCGTGCCTCCGGCGGGCGCCTCGGAGTCCTCGCTCTTCACCGATCAGGACACTGCAGGTTCGCCGAACGACCGGGTGCCGAGGGGCGCCTAATCTTCCTCAGTGCTGCGGGCTCGGGGGTGGCTTTGGTGGTAGACGTTGAGCAGGCGGTCGAGCTCCAGGTGGGTGTAGCGCTGGGTGGTGGAGAGGGAGCTGTGGCCCAGCAGCTCCTGAATGGTGCGCAGGTCGGCGCCGCCCTCCAGCAGGTGGGTGGCGAAGGAATGGCGCAGGGCGTGGGGATGGGCGCCGCTGGCGAGGGCTGCCTTCTCCACCGCTTGATCGAGGCGGCGGCGCACCGAACGGGCGCTCAGCCGGCCGCCGCGGTGGTGCAGGAAGAGAGGCTGCGATTCCTCCAGCAGGGCTCCCTCCTGGCGTGCGCGCACTTCCTCCCAGTGGTCTAGCCACTGGTCCAGGGCCTCGGCGGCGCGGCGGCCGAAGGGCACGATGCGCTCTTTCTTCCCCTTGCCCAAAACGCGGAGGGTGCGTTCCGGTAGGTCCAGGTCGTTCCAGTCCAGGCCCACGAGCTCCGAGACGCGCAGCCCGGTGGCGTAGAGCAGCTCTAACAGCGCGCGATCGCGGCGGGCCAGGGGATCCTCGCCGTCCACCGCCTCGAGGAGGGTTTCGACCTCCGCCGGCCGCAGGGTGCGGGGGAGCTTCTTGGGCAGCTTGGGTCCTCGAACGCTGCGCGCCGGGCTGTGCTCCACCAGGCCTTCCCGGTGGGCGTGGCGGAAGAGCGAGCGCACCGCCGAAAGGGCGCGGCTTTGGGTCGCTGCGGTGACCTTGCGCCGGCCCAGGGAGGCGAGGAAGGCGCGCACGGCGGCGGCTTCTACCTCCTGGGGCTCGACGCCCTCTCGGCCCAGGTAGTCGCGCTCCAGGAAGTCGACGAATTCTTCCAGGTCGTGGCCGTAGGCGCGCAGGGTGTGCTCGGAGAGCCCCCGGGCATCCCGCAGGTGGTCGAGGAAGTCGTGGATGAGGTTCCGCATCGAGGGGCCGGCTTCCGGCGGGGCTCAGCTGACCGGTTCGGTGGCTTGTTCCTGCTTGCTCTTGCGCTTCTCGTACATCTGATCCACCGGCGGCTCCGGTGGCCTCTCGACCTCGACTCCGTGATCTTCAGCCCACCGCAGCAACGCTTCGTGGGCACGCCGGGCGTAGGCGGCCCGCCGCTGCTTTTTGGGGATGCGGCGGCCGAGGTCCTCGAATAGACCGTAGTTGATGTTGGCGGGCTGAAAGTTCTTCGCCGGGCTCTCCACCAGGTGACGGTTCATCGCTCCCAAGGCGGTGGTGGTGGGGAAGGGCTTGGGCTTGATGCCCTGGCGCTCCAGGCTGAGGTAGAGGGCGATGGCCATGCCGGAGGCGGCGGATTCCAGGTAGCCCTCGACGCCGGTGATCTGCCCCGCCAGCCGCAGCGACGGGCGGTTTTTGACCCGGTAGAAGGAGTCCAGGTGAGTGGGGGCGTTGATGAAGGTGTTGCGGTGGATCTGCCCCAGGCGCACAAAGTGGGCCTCTTCGAGACCGGGGATCATGCGCAGTACCCGCTTCTGGTCGCCCCACTTCATGCGCGACTGAAAGCCCACCAGGTTGTAGTGGCTGCGGGCCAGGTTCTCCTGCCGCAGCTGCACCACCGCCCAGGGCTTGCTGCCGTCCGGCGGCGTCAGGCCCACCGGCTTCATCGGGCCGAAGCGCAGGGTGTCGATGCCCCGCTGGGCCATGGCCTCGATGGGCAAGCAGCCCTCGAAGAGGAATTTCTTCTCGAAGCCGTGGGGCTCCACCTGATCCGCTTCCAGCAGTGCCTGGTAGAAGCTCAGATACTGCTCCCGGTCCATGGGCGCGTTGAGGTAGTCGTCGCCGTCCCCCTTGCCCCAGCGGGAGGCGCGGAAGAGCCGGTCCATATTCAGGCTTTCCGCCTCGACGATGGGGGCGATGGCGTCGTAGAAGTAGAGGTATTCCTCGCCCAGGACCTGCTGGAGCTCGGCGGCGAGAGCGTCGGAGGTCAGCGGCCCGGTGGCGAGAACCGTCGGGCCTTCCGGCAAGCGCTCCATCTCCTGCCGGCGGATCTCGATCAGAGGATGCGCCTCCAGAGCGGCGGTGACTTCCTCCGCGAAGCGATCCCGATCCACCGCCAGAGCGCTGCCGGCGGGCACCGCCGCCCGCCGGGCGCTGCCGATGATCAACGAGCCAAAGGCCTCGATCTCGCGCTTGAGGAGCCCCGCGGCGTGCAGGGGATCATCGCTGCGCAGGGAGTTGGAGCACACCAGCTCGGCGAAGAGCCCGGTCTTGTGGGCCGGCGTCGAACGCTCCGGCCGCATCTCGTAGAGCACCACCGGAATCCCGCGCCGGGCGAGCTGGTAGGCACACTCGGACCCGGCCAGGCCGGCGCCGATGATGGTGATGGGTTGGGGCTGGGGGTCGGTGGTTCCGTCGCTCATCGGGGAAGTATATCGAGTTGGCTCGTCAATCCACCCTCCCGTAGACCGGCCCCGGCAACCTGCGCAGCCAGCCTTGGAGCTCGAGGTCGAGGAGGGCGCCGAGGACTTCGTCCATGGCGCTGTCGGTGAGCAGGCAGAGATCGTCGGGGCTGCGGCGGGTGCCGGTGGGGAGATGTTGGAGGAGCTTGCCGGCCAGACCCTTGGGCGGCTGGCGGTGGTCTTCGGTCGCAGGCTGAGGCGGCAAGAGCTGGGGCGCAGTGGTCTGAGCGCCTGCCGGTGACGGAGCGGTGACAGACGAAGCGGGCGTGGACAGGCCGAGGGCATCGAGGATGTCTCGCGGGTGTTGGACCAGCAGGGCGCCGTCGCGGATCAGGCCGTTGGTGCCCAGGGCCTTCTCTTCGAAGATGGGGCCGGGGATCGCCCACACGTCTCGGCCCAGCTCCAGAGCGTGATGAGCGGTGATCAGGGAGCCCGACCGCCGGGCGGCCTGCACCACCAGCGTGCCCCGGGCCAGGGCGGCGATGATGCGGTTGCGGATGGGGAAGGTCCAGCGCCGCGGCAGCCAGCCCAAGGGCATCTCGCTGACGCGGGCGCCGGCGGTGACGATCTGCTCTCCCAGCTCCTTGTGCTGGCGCGGATAGGCGACGTCCAGGCCGCAGCCCAACACCGCTACCGTCGTGCCGCCGGCGGCATTGAGGGCGCCGCGGTGGGCGGCGGCGTCGACCCCCAGGGCGAAGCCGGAGACCACCGTCAGTCCTGCTTGGGCGAGGCTACGGCCGAAGAACGCCGCCGCTTCCAACCCATACTCGGTGGCCTTGCGCGAGCCCACCAGCGCCACCGCCGGAGCCGCCGGGAGCTCTCCCTGCACGTAGAGCGCCGCCGGCGGCAGGTGCAGGTCGAGGAGCGGCGCCGGGTAGTCGTCGTCGACGCGGGTCACCAGGCGGGCGCCGATGGTCTTCGCCGCGGTCTCCTCCCGCCGGCAGATCGCTTCGGCCCGGGGCAGGACGGCGAGGGCCCGGCGGGCCTGCTTCTCGGGCACCGCCAGGCGGCGGGAGACGGTTTCGGCGGTGACGCCGGGGGTGATCCAGGCTTCGAGCTCCTGGGCTAGCCGGCAGATCACCGCCCGGTGCAGATCGGGGCTGGCGTTGAGGGCGATGAGCAAAGCTCGCGATGTTTTCATGATCTTCCTCGCTGCGGTCGATAATCGTCCCCGCTACGCCGGTGTGGGCACGGCCACGCGGTGCTCGGGGCTTTGGTCCTGAGGACGCAAAGCGAGGGCGCCGTCGCTCACCGAAGGAATCTGCGCCGGCGGTCAGACTGGTGGGGGGAACGGGAATAGGCCAGGGGGACGAGCGGTTTAGCTCATATATACTGTGCGGACTTTGACGGATTTGAGAGCGACTGAACCGGACACCCCCGAGACTCAACGAAACAGAGGCCCCCGAGGTCTGCTGTTCGAGGTTGGAGCGTTGATGCGACCATTCCCCGGTACGTACATCGTCGGATTGCTCATCTTCCTGGCCGCGGTGAGCGGCTGCGGATCGACCCAAGCCGGTTCGAGCTCGGGCACCGACAACGCGGAAGCGCAGCTCAAGTTTGGCGTCCAGATGGCGCGCCAGGAGCTGTGGAGCGAGGCTTTGTTCCGCTTCCGCCGAGCGGCTCAGCTGGATCCCCGCAATCCGCGGGTTTTCAACAACCTGGCGGTGGCCTCGGAGGCCACGGGCAGCTTCGAGCAGGCTCTGGAGTATTACCGCGAAGCGCTCAAGCTCGACCCCAACAACCGCACCCTGCGCGGCAACTACTCTCGCTTCGTCGAGTTCTACCGCAGCTTCAAGCCCGAGGAGGAGAACCCCGAGGGGGCGAGCGCCGAGACCGAGCAGGGGCAGGGCGAGCAGGGCGAGGGTTCGCAGTCGACGAGTCGCCGATGAGCTGCGCGCCCATGCCGTTCTCCATTCTTCCCTCGCCCACTTGCATCGCTGGTGTCACGGAGGTGATCCCATGACCCGTTTCTTCCGCTGCCTCGCCGTCGCCTTGCTGATGGTGATGGCTCTGCCCTTGGCGGCCGCCGATTCCGTCGAGGTCCGTCTCAAGCTGCCACAGAAGGCTCGCCTCGATCTCACCGGCAAGAGCAGCGTCACCATCGCTCCCTTCCTGGTGGTCAGTCGCGAGGGGGATCGCAGTGCCCGCGGCCGCAGCATCGACGTCCAGCGGGAGTTCGAGCGCTATCTGACCAAGGTGATGCGTCGGGAAACCGACCTCAAGCTCATCGAGGCCGGTCCTCTCGACTATCCGACCTACGACATCGCCCAGCTGGCCCGCGAACAGGACTTCTGGAGCGTCGTCGGGCAGCGCACCCAGGCGGACCTCATCGTCGCCGGCAGTCTCGACTTCGACATTCAGGACCGCACCGGCTACCGCACCGAGCCCTACGTCTCGCCGTTCAACGGTCAGACCTACTACCGCCAGGTGCTGGTGGAGCAGACCGGTTTCGAGTACGACATCCTGATGCAGGTCTACGACGGCGATTCCGGCAAGCTGCTCTACACGGACAACTTCAAGGACTTCCAGAGCTATGAGGGTGAGGAGGCGGACCCCCTGCAGGGGATGTTCGAGAATCTCTACTCGCTGGAAGACCGGATCCTCAACCTCTTCACCCAGAAAGAAGTCGAAGCCAGCCGCACGCTGTTCACGAAATAGATCCTCATTCAAGAACTTCGAGGCGTTCATCAACGGGCCTGGGCGAGCCGCCGAGGCCTCGGCGCACGGGAGGTCTCCTTGGCTCGTTCACTGCTCTGCACTCTCCGCACCGCTCTGATCCTCGCGATTGTGGCGCTCCTACTCCCCGTGGCCCCGGCCCAGGGGCAATACCGGGACGTCTTCGGCAAGAACAAGGTCCAGTACCGCGACTTCAACTGGCAGATCTACCACTCGCCGCACTTCGACGTGTACTACTACACGGACTCCGAAGAATTGTTGGAGAAGGTGGTCTCCTACGCCGAGAGCGCCTACGACGAGCTCTCTCAGAAGTTCGACTTCCAGATTCAGGAGCCGACGCCCCTGATCTTCTACGAAACCCACTCCGCCTTCGAGCAGAACAACATCATCCTCAACTTCATCCCGGAGGGCGTGGGCGCCTTCGCCTCGCCGGTGCGCAACCGCATGGTGCTGCCGGTGGACATGCCGGATCCGGAGCTGCTGGGGCTGATCAAGCACGAGCTGACCCATATCTTCCAGTACCAGATGCTCTTCCAGGGCAGCCTGGCCAAGGGCCTGGCGGTGAATCCGCCGCTGTGGTTCATGGAAGGTATGGCCAGCTACATGGCGAAGGACGAGCAGTCCTACGACCGCATGTATCTGCGCGACGCGGTGGTCAACGACTCCATCCCCTCCATCACCCAGAGCGGTGTCGGCGGCTTCTTCGCCTACCGCTTCGGCCATGCCGCCTTCGACTACATCGAGGAGCGCTGGGGCCAGGACGGACTGTTGGATTTCCTCTACGAATTCCGCAACACCATCGGCTCGCGGGCGGATCGGGCGGTGGAGCGGGCGTTCAAGATCGAGCCCGAGGATTTCGACCGGGAATTCCGCCAGTGGCTGCGCAAGAAGTATCTGCCGCAGCTGGTGGAGACCGGTGAGCCGGGGGACTTCGGTCGTCCGTTCCGCATTCGCGACTCCCCCAACGGTCAGGCCATCTCGCCGGTGTCCTCGCCGTCCGGTGATCTGGTGGCGGCCTTCGCCATCTACAAGGGCGATCTCGATGTGGTGCTCTTCGACGCCGAGAAGCGGCGTCTGCTGCGCAACCTCACCAAGGGCTTCGCCAACGACTACCAATACTTCAGCAGCCAGTTCGTCTCGTCGCCGCGCTCCATGGGCCGGGATCTGGCCTTCTCCCCCGACGGCGACCAGCTGGCCCTCTTCGCCAAGCGCGAGAAGGGGCGCAGCCTGATCCTGGTCAACGTGCTCAAGGGCGGTATCGACCGCATCATCGATCTCGATGTTGAGCAGCCCTTGTCTCCCACCTGGAACGCCGATGGCCGGACCATCGCCTTCTCCGGCAACCAGAACGGCAGCTTCGACCTCTTTACCCTCGACCTCCAGACCTTGGAGGTGCGCAACCTCACCAACGACACCAATTTCGAGGGCGCGCCGTCGTTCTCGCCGGACGGTCAGTGGCTGGTCTACAGCGTGGTCATCGACGAATACGCTCAGCTCTTCCGGCTGCGTCTCGACGAACCGTCCCAGCGCTATCGTCTGACCTCCGGGGAGTACAACGACATCGACGCCACCTTCTCCCCCGACGGCCAGCGCATCTACTTCACCTCCGACCGCACCGGCGTGGACAATATTCACAGCCTGAGTCTGGATAGCGGTGAGGTGTTGCAGTACACCGACGTGGTCACCGGCTGCTTCATGCCGACGGTGCTCACCGAGCCCGATGGTGTCGAGCGTCTGGTCTACGCCGGCTATTGGAAGAACGGCTTCGATCTCTACGTCGCCGACATCGACGAGCCTCTCACCGATCCCGAAGTCACGGAGCTGGAGGAAGCGCCGGTGATGCTCGAAGAGCTCCCCGCCTTCGAGCCGGATATCCAGGTGGCCATCGACGACGCCAACGTCGAGGAGTACGGCGGCCTCAACTTCTTCTTGGAGAACGCCGACGCCTTCTTCGGCTTCGACGACGACCAGACCTTCATCGGCCGGGTGATCATCACCATGTCCGACTATCTGGGGGATCGCCGCATCATCGGCATCTTTGACTCCCAGAACTCGTTGGCCAATTTCGACCTGCGCTATCTCAACCTGCGCAACCGCACCCAATGGCAGGTGAGGCTCTTCGATCAGCGGCTCTTCTATACCTTCCAGGACCCCATTCGTGGGGATCTGGACCGCATCGAGGAGGCCTATCAGCTCACCGGTCTCGAGGGTTCGCTGATCCGTCCCTTCAGCTTCAATACCCGGGCGGAGGTCGGCGTGGCCTACCTCTATCGCGAGTTCACCGACCCGGTCTTCGGCGTAGACGATCAGGGCTTCGTCTTCCTCCAAGGGTTCCAGAGCGTCTCCGACGATTTTCCGCAGCTTTCCGCTTCGTTGATCAACGATGCCACCGTCTTCGCCACCTACGGCCCGGTGAGCGGATCGCGCTGGCGGGTGGACGGCTTCTACGCACCGGATCTGGACGAGAGCGGCACCCTCTACGTGGGCGCTACCGTCGACGGCCGGAAGTACATTCCGGTCACCCGGCGAAGCAATCTCGCCATGCGGCTCTACGCCGGCGTCATCGACGGCAACCGGGCGGGCTTCTTCTCCATCGGCGGCCTGGACACCCTGCGGGGCTTCGATTACCGGGCCCTGAGCGGTGATCGGGTGGCCTTCGCCAACATCGAGTACCGCTTCCCCCTCATCGACTACATCGCCACGCCGATCCTGCAATTCCAGGGGATCCGGGGCCGCTTCTTCCTCGACGTCGGTGCCGCGTGGTTCGACGACGGGCCGGACTTCAACTTCTACGACAGCGACAACAGCCGGTTGGAAGACGGCGTGGCCGCCTACGGCTTCGGCTTCAGCGTGCGCTTCTTCGGGCTCAACCTGAATTGGGATCTGTCGAAGCAGTGGAACTTCGAGGACTCCTCCGACGGCTACCGCACCGACTTCTATATCGGAACGCGCTTCTGATCCTCAGCGTCGAAATCGGAACTTCCAAGGCCTCCGCCGGCGTGTGCTGGCGGAGGCTTTATAGCTGAATTGCAATGGAATCCTTGTTCACCATCGTGGACCAGGAGTACAATCCGAGCAGCTCATGAAGATACGCGTGCTGGGCAGCTATGGCGGGGAGAACGCCGGAAGCCGAATGACCTGTTTGCTGATCAACGACCGCGTCGCTCTCGACGCCGGTTCGTTGAGTCAGGCTCTGACTATCGAAGAGCAGGTGGCGGTGCACTCCATCGTTCTCACCCACTCCCACATGGATCACACCAATTCGCTGCCCTTCTTCATCGAGAACGTCTTCGGCAAGACCGACCAGCCGATTCACATCTACGCCAGCGTCGCCACCATTTACGCGATCCGCAAATACCTTTTCAACAACGAGGTATGGCCGGATTTCTCCCGCTTGCCCAATCACCTCCTACCCTCTGTGCAATTCCACGAGATCGAGGCGGACGAGGCGCGGACCATCGGTGATGTGACCTTCACGCCGGTGCCGGTCAATCACGTGGTGCCCACTTTCGGCTATCTCATCGAAGCCGGTGGGTCATCGGTGCTATGGTCGAGCGATACCGGCCCCACGCAGCGGCTGTGGGAGATCGCCAATCAGAGGACCGACCTCAAGGCCATATGTCTGGAAACCAGCTTCGACAACTCGATGCAGGAAGTGGCGGACTTGTCGCTGCACCTGACGCCCCGGTCCATGGCGGAGGAGCTCGCCAAGCTGGAACGCGATGTGCCGGTCTATCTGCACCACATCAAGCCGCCCTGCGCCAGCCAGATCCGGCGCGAGGTCGCGGAGCTGAAGCTCTCCAACGTCCACTTCCTGGAACAGGGCAAAACCTACGATTTCAGCTGATCCCGCCGAACGCCGGTGGGCAGCTAGGAGCACGCTGAGGTCATGCGGGTCGTCGTCCTCGGATCCGGAAGCCGAGGGAACGCGGTGGTGGTGGAGTCCGCCGGCCGCCGGGTGTTGCTCGACGCCGGGTTCTCCTGTCGGGACCTGGAGCGCCGCATGCGCGCCGTCGATCTCGAGCCCTCGACCATCGAGGCGTTGGTACTGACCCACGAGCACGGTGATCATGCCCGTGGCGCCGAGCTCTTCTCCCGCCGCTACAAGGTGCCGGTCTACGCTACCGCCGGCACCCTCGATGGCCTCAAACTCTCCCGTCCCGCCCATACCCTGAGCTCCGGCACCGAGGCGGTCATCGGCGCCTTTCGCCTCGAACCCTTCGCCATCCCCCACGACGCTCGCGAGCCGGTGGGGTTGATGGTGGAGGACGAGGAAGGCCGGCGGCTGGGCCTGGCGGCGGATCTGGGAAGCGCCAGCCGCCTCGCCTGGGGCCGGCTGCGGGATCTGGATCTGCTGATCCTGGAAACCAACCACGACCTGGAGATGCTGCGCAACGGACCCTACCCATGGGTGCTCAAGCAGCGGGTCGCCGGCCGCCATGGCCATCTCTCCAACCGCCAGGCGGCGGACGGCATCCCCGAGCTGGTCAACGACCGGCTGCGCTGGGTGGTGCTCTATCATCTTTCTCAGACCAACAATCTTCCCGCTCTGGCCGCCAACGTCATCGGCGAGGCCCTGGACACCGAAGGCTGCCAGGCCGAGATCGTGGTGGCGGAACAGAGCGGTCCCACTTCCTGGCTGGAGGTATTGCGTTGAAAGCCATCGTCACCGTTTACCCGCGTCGCGAGATCCTGGACCCCCAGGGCAAGGCGATTCACCAAGCGCTGGAGCGCATCGGCTTCGAGGGCGTCGAAGAGGTCCGCGCCGGCAAGAGCTTCGAAATCGATCTCGCCGGCCAGGATCCGGACGCCGCCCGCCAGCAGGTGGAGAGCATGTGCCAAAAGCTGCTGGCCAACCCGGTGGTGGAGGACTACACCGTCGAGCTCCAGCCCGCCGACTCGAAGACGGGAGCGGCCTCATGAAATGCGGCGTCGTCGTCTTTCCCGGCAGCAATTGCGATCACGACGCCTACCACGTTTTCAAGCACGTCCTGGGGCAGGAGACCACGTTCCTCTGGCACCAAAAGGAAGATTTGGACGGCTGTGAGCTGGTGGTCCTCCCCGGCGGTTTTTCCTATGGTGACTACCTGCGCAGCGGGGCCGTCGCCGCCCGCTCGCCGGTAATGGCGGCGGTGCGCCGCCATGCCGAGGCGGGGGGACTGGTGTTGGGGATCTGCAACGGCTTCCAGATGCTGCTGGAGGCCGGCTTGTTGCCGGGGGCGCTGGTACGCAACTCCAGCCTGCGCTTCGTTTGCCGCGAGGTCTACCTGCGGGTGGAGCGGGACGATCTTCCCTTCACCGGCGGCCTGAGCCGCGGCCAGGTGCTGGAGCTCTCGGTGGCCCACGCCGACGGTAATTACCAGGACCGGGACGAGGCGCTGGACGAGCTGGAGGAGCAGGGCCGGGTGGTCTTCCGCTACGTCGACGCCGGCGGCGAGATGACGGCGGAGGCCAACCCCAACGGCTCCGCCCGTGGCATCGCGGGAATCACCAACGCCCGGGGCAACGTGCTGGGCATGATGCCCCACCCGGAGCGCTGTGCCGAGGAAGTGCTGGGTCACAGCGACGGCCTGCCGCTCCTCGCTGGCACGGTGGGAGTGGCCGCGACGGCTCTCGGCCAGGGGGTGGCGTGATGGCCGATTCGAAAGCGGCGTCCCCCAAGACGGTGTCTCCTAAGACGGTGTCCCCGAAGACGTTAGCCTCGGAGCCGGAGGTCTCCGCCGAGCTCGCCGAGGCCCATGGCCTCTCCGGCGAGGAATATCAGCGGCTGCTCCACATCCTCGGCCGCGATCCCAGCTTCACCGAGCTCGGCGTCGCCTCGGCGCTGTGGTCCGAGCATTGTTCCTACAAGAGCTCCAAGGTCTATCTGAAGGAATTCCCCACCGAGGGTCCCTACGTGCTTCAAGGCCCGGGGGAGAACGCCGGCGTGGTGGAAGTGGGCGAGGGCTGGGTGGCGGTGTTCAAGATGGAGAGCCACAATCACCCCAGCTTCATCGAGCCTTACCAGGGCGCCGCCACCGGCGTCGGCGGCATTCTGCGGGACGTTTTCACCATGGGTGCCCGGCCCATCGCCTGCATGGATTCGCTACGTTTCGGCGAGATCGACGCGCCGCGCATGCGCTACCTGGTGGACGGCGTGGTGCGCGGCATCGGCGGCTACGGCAACTGCGTCGGCGTTCCCACGGTGGGCGGCGAGACCGGCTTCCACCGCTGCTACAACGGCAACATTCTGGTCAACGCCTTCGCCCTCGGCGTGGCGCGGCGGGAGGGCATCTTCAGCGCCCGCGCCACCGGTCCGGGCAACCCGGTGCTCTACGTCGGCAGCCGCACCGGCCGCGACGGCATTCACGGCGCCACCATGGCCTCCGAGTCCTTCGATGCCGAGAGCGAGGCCAAGCGGCCGACGGTGCAGGTGGGGGATCCGTTCACCGAGAAGGTGCTCATCGAAGCCTGTCTGGAAGCCATGCGCACCGACGCCATCGTCGCCATCCAGGACATGGGGGCCGCCGGGCTCACCAGCTCCGCCTTCGAGATGGCCGGCAGCGGCGGCGTCGGCATTCGGCTGGATGTGGACCGGGTGCCCCTGCGGGAGGCGGGGCTGACCCCGTACGAGATCATGCTCTCCGAGTCTCAGGAGCGCATGCTCATCGTGGCTCGCCAGGGTCAGGAGGGCGTGCTGGAGGAGATCTACCGGCGTTGGGAGCTGGAAGTGGTGCCCATCGGCGAGCTCACCGACGACGGTCGGGCGGTGATCCGCTTCGGCGGTGAGACGGTGGCGGATATCCCGGTGCGCTCCCTCACCGACGAGGCGCCCATGTACCGGAGGCCGGTGGCGGAGCCGGCGGACCTGGCCCAGCGCCAGGCGCCACCGGAGGTTCCTTCGCCGGAAGATGCCGGGGACGCCCTGGAGCGTCTGCTGGCGACTCCGGAACTGGGCAGCAAGGAGTGGATCTGGCGCCAATACGACCATACGGTGCGCGCCAACACGGTGCTCGGCCCCGGCGGCGACGCGGCGCTCCTGACCCTCAAGGGCACCAGCCTGGGCCTGGCCCTGACCTCCGACGTCAATCCGGTCTACTGCTACCTCGATCCCCGCCGCGGCGGCGCTCAAGCGGTGGCGGAGGCGGTGCGCAACCTGGCCTGCGTCGGCGCCGAGCCCCTGGGTCTCACCGACTGCTTGAACTTCGGCAACCCGGAGCGGCCGGAGATTTCCTGGCAGTTCCGGGAGTGCGTGCGCGGCATGTCCGAAGCCTGCAGCGCCCTCGGCGCGCCGGTGATCTCCGGCAATGTCTCCTTCTACAACGAGAACGAGGACAGCGCCGTCTACCCGACGCCGACGGTGGCGGTGGTGGGCGTGGTCCACGATTTCGACCACCAGAAAGCCTATCGGGGCGCCGTTTCCCACTTCACCGCCGCCGGCGACCGGGTGGTGCTCTTGGGAGAGGACCACGGCGAGTTCGGCGGAGCCGCCTACCTGCGGCTGCTCTACGATCTCGAACAGGGCCGTCCGCCGCGGGTGGACCTGGGGGCGGAGGCGCGGTTGGCGCAGCTGCTGCGCTCCCTCAACGCCCGGCGGTTCCTGCACACCGCCCACGATCTATCCACCGGCGGCTTGGCGGTGGCCCTGGCAGAGGCGACCTTCGGCCGGGGGCTGGGCGCCAAGCTGCGCGTCCCGGTTGGTGGCGCCGGGCTCTTCTCCGAGAGTCAGGCGCGCGCCGTCATCGCGGTGCCTCCGGATCAGCTGGATACGGTGCTGGGAGCGGCCCAGGACGCTGGGGTACCGGCGCTGGAGATCGGTGAGGTGGGTGGTGAGCGCCTGGTCGTGGAGGCGGACGACGGTGGCTTCGACCGCGCTGTGGAGGAGCTCCATCGGATCTGGGCCACGGCCCTGCCGCGAGCTTTGGGGCTCTGAGAAATTGTGAGAGGCTGAGGGCGCCGGGAGCGGTGGGAGTGACGGACAGGACGGTGGTAGAGACTCGGCACGAGTAGCCTGCTAGCTCATCCGCTAGCTCACCTGTTGGCTGAACGGGGAACGACATGTGTGGCATCTTCGGCATCGAAGGTCTCGAGGCGGCGGCCAACCTGACCTATCTGGGGCTCTACGCGCTCCAGCATCGCGGGCAGGAAACCGCCGGCATCGCCTCTTGGGATGGAGCTCAGATGCACCCGGAGCGCGGTCGCGGTCACGTCGCCGACATCTTCGGCGAGC
Organism: Acidobacteriota bacterium; assembly: GCA_034211275.1. Classification (NCBI taxonomy): domain Bacteria; kingdom Pseudomonadati; phylum Acidobacteriota; species Acidobacteriota bacterium. The sequence goes on along the minus strand of JAXHTF010000024.1, from coordinate 15,424 downwards.
GGGTGCTGGGCCGCCTGCCCGGACGTCGGGCCATCGGCCATACCCGCTATTCCACCGCTGGTAGCGGGGCGCTGTCCAACGCCCAGCCCATCGTGGTGAAGACCGCTATGGGGCCGCTGGCGATCGTGCACAACGGCAACCTGGTCAACGACCACGGCATCCGCCGCCGGCTGGAGGCGGAGGGCTCCATCTTCCAGACCACCAGCGACACCGAGGTCATCCTCCACCTCATGGCGCGCAATCCGCGGGAAGACATCGTCGAGTCCCTGTTGGTCGCCCTGGATCAGGTGCGGGGCGCCTACTCCCTTCTGCTCATGGGGCAGGATTGCCTCATCGCCGCCCGCGATCCCAACGGCTTCCGGCCGCTGGTGCTGGGGGACCTGCAGGGCCATCCGTGCTTCTCCTCCGAGAGCTGCGCATTCGATCTGCTGGAGGCGGAGAAGGTGCGCGAGCTGGAGCCTGGCGAGGTGGTGGTGGCCAGTGGCCGCGGCCTGGAGAGCTTCCGCCTGCCGCGGGCCACCCGCCCCACCCGCTGCGTCTTCGAGCACGTCTACTTCGCCCGCCCGGACAGCGAGGTCTTTGGCGATGCCGTCTCGGAATCGCGGCTGGCCATGGGGGCCCAGCTCGCCCGGGAGGCACCGGCGCCCGCCGACATCGTCATTCCGGTGCCCGACAGCGGGCTCTTCGCCGCCCTCGGCTACAGCCGCGAGTCCGGGCTGCCCATGGAGTTCGGGCTGATCCGCAATCACTACGTCGGCCGCACCTTCATCGAGCCCGAGCAGTCCATCCGCCACTTCGGGGTCAAGATCAAGCTCAATCCGGTGCGCGGTCTCATCGAGGGGCGGCGGGTGGTGCTCATCGACGACTCCATCGTTCGCGGCACCACCTCCCGCAAAATCGTCGGCATGGTGCGCGACGCCGGTGCGACGGAGGTGCACATGCGCATCTCCTGTCCGCCCACCGCTTTTCCCTGCCACTACGGCATCGACACCCCCACCCGCTCCGAGCTCATCGCCTCCAGCAACGATCTCGGCCAGATTCAGGAGCACATCGGTGCCGACAGCCTGGCCTACCTCTCCCTGCCGGGGATGCTCGGCAGCGTCAGCGGCGCGCCGGAGACCTATTGCACCGCCTGCTGGACCGGCGAGTATCGGGTGCCGACGGAGAATCGGGACGCCCGGCAGCGCCAGCTTTTCCCTATCCGCACCGATGATTCCGACTGAAGATCCCGACTGGCAATTTCGACCGGGAGTGCCGACTGGCGATTCCAACTGAGGGAGCCGGCTGGGGCGGGGTAGGGCGTGGCCGGAAGCCGACGGGGAAGCGGCCGGCTTTTCCTCTCCGGGTCCCTCGCCTCGGAGCTCTTCAGACTCTTCACCTCATGCTCTTCGAAACCCACCAGCGCGACGGCCTGGCCTATGCCCGTATGGCGGTGCTCTTCCGCGGGCGTCCGGTACACCAGGTCTACGCCTACTCGGTGGACGGGCTACTCGTCGATACCGGCTACCCCCAGGGCGCGGACCGGCTGCTGGGATGGGCCCGGAAGCAGGATCTGGAGCGCGTGGTGCTGACCCACCACCATGAGGATCACGTCGGCGGGGCCGCGGTGCTGCGGGAGGAGCTGTCCTTGCCCATCCTCGCCTCGTCCTTGGCGATCCCCCGGCTGGCTCGGGCTCCGGCGCTGCCCTTCTACCGCCGGTTGGTGAGCCGCCGGCCGCGCCCGGTGACGGCGCAGCCGCTGTCCGACCTGCTGGAGCACCGGGGGCGCCGCTATCGGATCATCCCGACCCCGGGGCACGCCTTCGACCACGTCTGCCTCTACGACGAAGAGCGCCGCTGGCTCTTCTCCGGCGACCTCTATGTACATCCGAAGGTGACCTACCTGCGCCGCATCGAGGATGTCTGGCAGCATCTCGATTCCCTCCGCCGGGTGCGGGCGCTGGAGCCGGAGCGTCTCTTCTGTGCCCACGCCGGGCCGGTGGACCGGGCCACCCGAGCCTTGGAGCGCAAGATCGAGTTCTGGGAGAATCTGGCCCGTGAAGTGGGGGAGCTCCATCGCCGGGGGCTCTCCAGCCGCCAGATTCGCAAGCGTCTGGTGGGCTCCGAATCGCTCTTCAGCTATCTGAGCCTGGGAGATTTCTCCAAGCTCAACCTGATCCACGATTTACTGCGCGGGTCGCCGGACAGCGCCAGCTCCGAGGAGGCGCCAGCTGGAGCGGGGGAGAGTGTAAGCTAGCAGCCGCCCATCCTGTGGAAGCCCCCACCTCAAAACCCATGATTGCAGCGAGCCAACAACCATGAGCCAAGATTCCTCCCGTGGAGCCTACAGTGCCGCCGGCGTCGACATCGATGCCCAGGATGAAGCGCTGGCGGAGGTCAAACGCCTCGCCCGGGGCACCTTCACTTCCGGTGTGCTCACCGAAATCGGCGGCTTCGGCGGCCTGTTTCGCCCCGACCTGTCGGGGATGGAGGAGCCGGTGATCATCGCCTCTGCCGACGGCGTCGGCACCAAGCTGATGGTGGCCCGCATGGCCCGCTCCTACGCCACCGTCGGTGAGGACCTGGTCAACCACTGCGTCAACGACATCCTGGTGCAGGGCGCTCGGCCTCTCTTCTTCATGGACTACGTGGGGGCCGGCGTGCTCGAGCCCCGGGCGGTGGTGGAGCTGGTGCAGGGAGTCACCGCCGGTTGTCGCACCAACGGCTGCGCTCTGCTCGGCGGCGAGACCGCCGAGATGCCCGGCTTCTACCAGCCCGGCGACTACGAGCTGGTGGGCTTCATCGTCGGCATGGCGGATCGCGCCCGCTTGCTCGACGGCAGCCGGGTTCAGGTGGGGGATGCCCTCCTCGGCCTGCCCTCTTCCGGACTCCACACCAACGGCTACTCCCTGGCGCGCAAGATTCTCTTCGATGACCTCGGGCTC